>JAGBOM010000370.1 GCA_017633865.1 Opitutales bacterium | reverse complement strand
GTTAGAGAGCCTGCCCATGTCGGGGCTCATGAAGTCAACCTCGAAGCTCGGCTCGGTGAACGGGAAGAACGACGGGCGCAGGCGGGTTTTCGCCTTGCTGCCGAAAAGCTCCCTGAACATGTAGTCCAAAACCGCCTTGAGGTCGGTGAGCTTTACGCCCTTGTCGATGTAAAGGCACTCTATTTGGTGGAAGTTCGCGGAGTGCGTGGCGTCGACAGTGTCGCGGCGGAACGCCCTGCCCGGCGCCACTATGCGTATGGACGCGCCCTCCTTCATCATCGCGCGAATCTGCACGCTCGAAGTGTGGCTGCGCAAAAGATAAAGCTCGTCCGCATGCTTTGAGACGTTTACAGCCTTTGCGGAGCGCGGCAAAAACAAAGTGTCCTGCGCGTCGCGGGCGGGATGGTCGGCGGGGGTGTTGAGCGCGTCAAAGCAAAACCATTCCGTCTCCATGTCGGTCGCCTCCGCGACAGTAAAACCTAGCTTGCGGAAAATCCCGCAAATGCGGCGTATAGTAAGCGTAAGCGGATGCAGAGCGCCGCGCGGCGCCTCGCAGGGCGGGAGAGTCGGGTCGATTTTTTCGCCCAAAGCCTTGGCCATCTGCGCGCGCTCACTCTTCTTGTACGCGTCCAAAATCATGGGCTCGATTTTGCGCTTTGCGACGTTTATGAGCTTGCCCACAACCGGGCGCTCCGCGACAGGCAGCGTCGGAATCGTCTTCATAATCGCCGTAAGCTCGCCGTTCGGCCCCGTTACCGACGCGGACAACGCCGCGACCTCGGCGGCGGTTTTCGCGCCCGGCAAAGCCGCCTCAAAACGCGATAAAATTTCGTTGATTTTATTTTCCATAAATTTTCAAAAATAGACTTCCCCGCGCGCCCCAAAAAAACGCGCAAAAAATTCCCTCTAATTTAAAAAGCAAAATTTTGCCAAAATTTCTCCCATTCGCAAGCAAAATCACGAAGACTGCGCCCTATACGTGTGATGCTTGCGCATACCCTGCGGTTCTTCGGCGGGTTGGCCAACCCGCCTTCTTGCCAAAAGCCGCATTGAACTTCGTTCAATCGCTCCTTCAAAAAAAATCCTAAATAAAAAATAGTCTACTTCTTATTTTAAAAAAGTCTTATAAAAAATAGAGAGGAAAAAACGTTGAGAGCTCTCTTGTTTTAGGCGAGAGGATTTTGGGTACCACCTAACTTTTATGTAAGCCCAAAAAAAATTTAGTCGTTAAAGCTCCAACTGTTTTGGCGCAGCGATTTTGGATGCAGAACAAGGAGCAAGAGCAAAAAAAGCTCGGAATAGAATTTTCATTCATTCCGAGCTTTTTTTGCGACAGCGACACAGTTATGCGCCAAAAGCGCCCGCTAAAACCAAAAAAATTTTAAAAAAACAGTTGACACCCCCTCCAAAAAATGGGTTAATGACATCTTAATTTTAACGGTGCTCAGTAGCTCAGAGGCAGAGCAGGTGACTGTTAATCACTTGGTCGTTGGTTCGATCCCAACCTGAGCAGCCAGTTAAAGACAAAAACGGAACTGCGATGGATTTTATTCCGCAGTTCCGTTTTTTTTGCGCCCGAATTTTTCGCGCGGCGGGGAGCGAAAACAAGGAGCCGCCGCCAAAAAAAATCTTTTAATTTCCAGAAAGCTTCAAGAGTTCGGACTTCAGGTTGTCGTCAAGTTTCGGCGGGTTTTGCGGCGGGTACCAGACTTGCGCGTCCAAAAATTTCTTCACGGCTTTGTTATCGGTTTTCACTCCGTAAAATTCGAGAATGAAGTCGGCAATCAGTTTTTTATCTTCCTTTGAAAATTCTTCTTTGCTGCGGGCAAAGCTTTTTTCCGCAACATTAAAAAGGTGTTGGAGGGCTTCCGCGTCTTTCGGGACAATCGTAAAGAAGTATGCGATTCGGATATTTTCCTTGGGCTCGAAGGGGCTTAGTTGCGCGACGAGGCTTTCGCCGTCGGGCGAAGGCTTCCAGTGGTATGAAGAAGAAAGGTGGCGGTGCGTCAATCCGTTTCTAAAAAGCAGATTTCTGTCGTTTACGACATGTTTGCCGTTGCTAAGCTTATAGCGTTTTTCATCCTCTGCGAGGTAGCCGCGTTTTTGCAAATAGCGCTCGAATTCGCCGATATTTAGCGTAAATTTCGCGTTTTCGATTTTTCCGCTCCAGGAATTTCCGGTAAGGGTTATATATTCGTAGCCCTGAACCAAGGCCGCGTCCATAAGCACAAGGGCGCGGGGGAAATCGAAGGAGTTGCCCAACAGCTCGCGCCGGCTCAAGCTGCCAAGCCCTATATAGCCGAAGGTTTTATAGCTTACGCGCAGCTGTTTTTCCTCTTTGGGCGCGAACTGGCATTCCCACAAAAATATATTGCCGAACTTTTTATCGGCGGAGCTTTCGCTGTAGGTTGCGGGGGTTTCCACGCCGTTAACCGCCACTTTAAATTCGTGCTTCGAAATTTTGTCGCCGGAGCCGCGCGCCATAAAATTATCGCCGCCGGAAATCGGGAAGCCCATCTTCACTTTTTCGGGCTTGCCGGAGAGGTTGCGCATTACAAAGCGGCAATCGTAGCGGGCCTCGTCGAGAGAGTTCAAGTTCCCGGTTACGGGGCGTTTTGCGGGGACGAGCTTTATTTCGATATCCTCCGAGACCATCTGGATTTCTGAATTGGAGACCAATTCTATGTTCGCGCCGAATCCGCCGAAAACGCCGACGTTCGCGAAGGCGGGAAGCGCCGACAATGCCAAAGTTAAAGACGCCAAAAAGCTTTTCATGTTTTATCCGTATTTTAAATATAGTGGAGCTTCTGAAATTTTTAAGCGCGCGCCGCACCCCGCAAAATTTTGCGGGCGGAGTTGCGGACGTTGAAATAATTATAGTCCTACATTCGGCGGGGGCGGTCAAGGCTCGTTTTCGCGAAAATAAAAAAACGCCGAAAGTTAAAAAAAAGCTTGCCATAAACCCGCCGCGCGCTACACTTTGAAACAAAGTTTAAAAAAAGGGGGTAAATTATGAAACACAAAATAGCAATAATAACGATATTG
>JAGBOM010000047.1 GCA_017633865.1 Opitutales bacterium | reverse complement strand
GCGTCCCCACGGGGATTCGAACCCCGGTCGTAAGAATGAAAATCTTATGTCCTAACCGGGCTAGACGATAGGGACGTAGCTCGATTTTTTAAAGGTCTTATTTTTTACGGATTCCGCAATCTTTGGCAAGAAAAATTTTTTATCTTTTTTAGCATTTTGTTTTTCACTGTTATGTATGGGCTTGAATATTTCCCGTTTTTAATTTTTATTTGGGCTCTTTATTTTTATATGAAATCTTTGCTCAGGGACTTTATTCTTTGGTGTCTGCTAATTTTTGTATATTACTGCGGGCGTCTCACCTTGCTTTTTTATTTCGGCTCCGACTCCATAGGCCTCATCGGCTCGAAGTGGATTTTAACGTCTTTCAGGTTTGACGTCATGACCGCCGCGCATCTTATTTTGCCGACCGCCATTCTTTCGTTTTTCGGCCTGTTTTTCGGCGAGGGCAAGTTTTTGGAGAGGCTAAAGAGGGGCTATTTCTCCTTCATTTTAGGCTTTTCGATTTTCCTTTCGGTTTTAAACGTCGTTTTTTTCAGCGAGTACAAAAGCCAGTTCAACCAATGGATTTTAGGCATATTTTACGACGACTTTGCCGCGATTATGCTCACGATAATAAAATCTTATCCGATTACGCTGATTTTGGCGGGCGTATTTTTTATCGTCGTGCTTTCGAGGGCGGTTTCAAAGTTTGTTTTTAAGCGCACGGCGGCTGTGCCGGCGTTCAAGTCTCGCTACTCGAAGTTTGCCGCGCTCGCTTTGGCGGTTCCGCTCTTTTTGCTTTGCATGCGCGGCGGCAAAATCGAGGGCAAGCCTTTAAGCAACAAGGACGCCGTCATTTCAGACTCCGCGTTTTTAAACAATTTGATTCCGACTTCAGCCTACTGCATTCGCCACGAGCTGAAAACCCATTTCGAGTTTCTTTCGTTTGACGATTCCCTCGAGTATTTCGAGACGAGCTCGGCGCAAATACCCTCCGTTTTAACGGACGTTTTCGGCTGCGAGAACCCCAAGAGCATTGACGACGCCCTCGCGCGCAGGGCCGGCGGGGCGCTCATAAAGTCGAAGCCCCCGCACATATTTTTGATTATTGCGGAGAGCCATTCGGCGTGGCCTTTATATGAGAAGTACATCGGCCGCAACTTAATGCCGCAGACTCTTGCCATTGCGAACTCCTCTTTGCGCAGCCTTCACACGCTTTCAGCGGGGATTTGCACGGTTGACAGCGTAACGAGCATTTTGGGCGGCGTCCCGTTTGCGATGCTTTCCGCCTCTTGCGTGGGAAACTACCCGAAGGATTTTTCAATCGCCAAATACGCGAAGGCTCTCGGCTACAAGACGAGGTTTTTCTGCGAGGTGTCGCTCGACTGGTGCAACATCGCGCAATTCACCTCCTCCATAGGCTTCGACCAAAATTTCGGCGGCGACATCATGAGCGACGAATACTCGCACCATGCTTGGGGCGTTCCCGACCGCGAATTTTTCCAGTACATTTCGGGCGTGAATTACGACTCCCCAACCCTGAACGTAATTCTTACGGGCTCGAACCACCCGCCCTACGACGTCGATTTGAAGGCCGAGGGCTGCCCCAACAAGATAGACTCCCCCATGGAGAACAAAGTCCAGCATTTTTGGTATGCCGACAAGCAGATAGGCGATTTTGTCGCGAAAATGCGCGAGCGCTTTCCGGACGCCATTTTCATCATTACGGGCGACCATTGCGCGCGGCTGAACCCCGAATATCTCGGCAATGAGTTTGAAAACAGAATGTGCGTGCCGCTAATTTTCGCGGGCAAGCCCATTGAGGACGCGAATCTTGTTATGGAGGCTCCTTGCGCCTCGCACATGGACATTATTCCGACCTTGATAGAGCTTATCGCCCCTGCGGGTTTCG
>JAGBOM010000369.1 GCA_017633865.1 Opitutales bacterium | reverse complement strand
GGCGGAAAAATGAAAAAGAGTTTTTTTGCAATCGTTTTTTTGTTCTGCGCCGTTATGGCCGCGCCCGTTCTTTGCGCCGACGCCGCGGGCGCGAAAGACGCGCGGCAGGCTCTTGAAAATTTCAGGGCGCGCCGGGACGCCGAGCGCGAAAGCCTGATAAGGGAAATCGAAACGCTTTCCAAAAATTCGGACGCCCTTGCGGAAAAATTGAAGGCCGCAAAAAACGCCGCTTTAACCCCGGAATTCCAGCAAAAAAAGCTCGAGATGAAAAACGCGGATTTCGCGGAGCTTAGGGGCGCGGCGGTGGCTCTCGCCTTAAAACTCAAGGGGCTCGGCAATGACGCCGCCGTGCCCGAGGCGCCGAGCGAGGTGTTTTTCGACGATTTTAAAGGCCTTGTAGACGCCGCCGACGCGGAGATTTTTTCGGAGTCGGCAATCGCCATGTTTTTCCCGAGGGAAAACGCGGGCGAATTTCTTAAAAACTATGCGGCGGGAATTCCGCAAACCGCAATGCTCGACCCCACCGCGGGCAAAATAGGCGCGGGCGAAGGCGGGGCTCTGCGGAGTTTTAAGGCGGGCGGAATTTGGATGTGGCCGATTTTGTTTTTCGCGTGCGCGTCGTTCTTGGCGTGCGTTTTAAGCGCGGCAAAAATATTCTCGGCAAAAAAATTCAGCCCGCAAAACCTTGCGGACGTTTTTGAATTCGCTAAAAATCCGAAAAAGCTCGAGTTCCCGAAAAATCTGCCGAAATGCGACGAGCGCGAAATTTTGTCGGCCATTGTGAAAAACGCGGACTCCCCCGCTTCGGAGCTGCAAAAAATCGCGGATTTTGAATGCTTCAGGCTCGCGGACGGCTTTTTGCGCAGGAGGGGAATCCTCGCGCTGACAGCGACCGTCGCCCCGCTTTTGGGGCTTTTGGGAACGGTGTCGGGCATAATAAAGACGTTTGCGGATTTGGCGGCTTTCGGCGCGGAGGGCTCGCGCGCGATGTCTTCGGGGATAGCGGAGGCTTTGCTTACCACGGAGTTCGGCCTCGCGGTCGCGATTCCGTCTTTTGTAATGGCGGCCGTTTTTGCGCGCGCGGCGAAGGCGCGCGAATTGCGGCTGGAAAATTTCGCGCACAGACTCGTCAATATTTTGAAGGGCTAAATGGAGCTTTTTTACGGCGCAAAGGAGTATTTCGACGGGGCGGGATTTTTGGCGTATCCGCTTCTAACCGCGGCGTTTTTGTCTTTTTATCTGGCGTTTTACTCGGCGATTTTTCTTTGGGAAAAATACAAAAGCCCGAAGGGCGGCGGGGCCTGCGATTTTGACTCGTTTTCAAAACTTTCGGCGGCGGTAAAAATGCTCGGCGTTCTGGCTTTTACCGCCCCGCTTTTGGGGCTTTTGGGAACGGTGTCGGGAATGGTCGAGGTGTTTTCGGGCATGAACGCGGATTCGGGCGGGCTTATGAGGGGCGTCGCGCGCGCGCTTATAACGACGCAGGTCGGGCTGTGCGTGGCGGTTTTCGCGCTGACGGCAAAATTCCTGTGCGTAATTTTTGCGCGGCGGCTTAAAACGAAACATTTTATTGAGGCTAAGGCCAAGGCGGGGGAGGGGATTGGCGATGAATAGGCTTACCCATGCCGAGGAGGGCGAGGGCGTGAACATTTCCCCGCTTATCGACGTAGTTTTCATACTGCTGATTTTTTTCGCCACAACCATGGCGTTTTCCGACAAATCCGCGTTTGAGCTTAAAAAGCCCGAGGCTTCCCGCGCCGAGAGCGAGCCGCAAAAAAGCGTAAAAATTTACGCGGACGCAAGCGGCGCTATATTTTTGGGAAACGCCAAAGTCGACATTAAAACGCTCGAAAACCTCCTGTCGTTCAAGGCCGAAAAAAGCGCGCTGATAGAGGCGGATTCGTCTGTCGACATGGCGGGGCTTGTCGGGATTATGGACGCTTGCAAGTCGGCCGGCATTGAAAGCGTTTATATTTCCTGCAAAAAAAGGGGGGCGAAATGAGTGCCCGAAAAAGCATTGCTTCTCTAATTCTTGCGGGGGCGTCCTGCGCCGCGCTCTACATAATTTTGCCCATATCAAACGCGAAGCCCGAGCCTAAAAATCGGGCAAATTCAGCGGTTTACAAAATCGCCCTTCCCGAAAAAAAGCGGGAGAATCCCCCGCAAAAAGACAAAAGCGCGGCCTTGTTCGGCTCGGAAAATTCCGCTTTAAGAGGCGGGGCGAAAGCGGACGCGGCGCGGTTTAAAGCGTCGTTTGCCGCGGATTTCGGGGAGCTTGAAGCCCCCGCGGTCGAGGGCTTTGCGGACAATTTCGCGGCGCGGCAATTCCCGGTTGAAAGCGGCGGATTCGGCTTGCAGGTTTTTGAGCTCGCGGGTTTGGACAGAATCCCGAAAAGAATTTCCGAAGGGCGGGTCGAATACCCGCGCGAGCTTCTTAAAGCGGGCGTCGAGGGCGAGGTGAGGGCCCTTATTTTTATAAATCCCGACGGCTCCGCGGAGCTTTCCAAAATAGAATACGCGAGCGACGAAAGGTTCATCCCCCCCGCGAAAAAGCTTGTCGGCACTTTAAAATTTGAAAGGCCGCTTGTGGGCGGCAAGCCCGCGCGGGCTAAATTCACGCTTCCGATACCATTTAAAATCCTGAAATGAAAAGAGTTTTCGCCGCATTTTTTATAATCGCGCTCTGCGCGGCGTTTGCCCGCGCCGAAACCCACGCTTTGGAGCCCGCGGCAAACGCCTTTGAAGCCCGCGCGATAAAGTCCGCAATGTCCGCCGAAAGCGACGGCGAGCGTTTTGAAATCCTAAAAAAAGCCTGCGCGGATTCGTCCGCGGGAGCCGCGCTTTTCTTCAACTTCGCGAACATTTGCGCCTCCCGCAAAGACTGGAATTTGGCGCGCGAAAACTATTTGAAGGCGCTTCGCGCGTTTCCCGATTTTTACAAGGCGAAATACAACCTCGCGCTCGTCGAATATTCCGACTCCAACTGGCGCGCGGCGTTAAGCCGCTTTGGGGAGTCTTTGGCTTTAAGCTACGCCGACTGCCGCCAAATCATGAAATACTCGGGCTTTTGCCACTACCGCCTGGGCAACTATTCAAGCGCGCTCGCCTGCTTTGAAAATTCCCTCGTCTTTTTGCCCGGCGACGCTGAAATGTCGAGGGCGAAAGCCGTGTGCCTTCGGAAGCTCGGCAGAACGGGGGAGCTTCGGGAGTTCTTGGGCGAAAGCCTGCGGGCAAACCCCGCCGATTCGCACTACCGCCGCCTGCGGGCGCGCCTAAGCTATTCGGAGGGAGACTATTTGGCGGCCGCCGCCGATATTGAGGCGCTAAAATCTCTTGGCCGCGCGCAGGCCGAAGACTATTCCATTTTGACGCATTGCTACTTGTCGCTAAAGGCCTATTCGTTCGCGGCGCTAAACGCGCAAAATTCCGACATCAAGTCGGACAGGCTTTGCGAAATTTCAATGGCCCTCGCGCTTTCCGCCGACACGGCCTCAGCCGAAAAATTTTTGGAGCGCGCCGACAAAAATTCGGCTCCATACTTTGAAAGCCTCGCGCTTCTGGAAAGCCTTTCGGGAAAAAATCCGCTCAAAAATTTGGAGCGCGCGAATTTGGCGGACCCGAAAAATCCGCGCATAATCCTAAAGCTTGCCGCGCAATATTTGAAGGACGGCAAAATCGGTCTTGCCGAGGCCGCATACCGCGAGGCTCTGCCGCTCGACGAGCAGCCCGCGCTCGAGGGCATGTGCAACGTTAAAATCGCCCGCGGCGAATACGCGGACGCGGCTTCGATTTTCAGCCGGCTTCGCGAAAAAAACGGAGCGAAGTACCCGTTGTCTTTCTTGAAAAAACTGGAGGAGCTCGCGAATGAATCAAAACGCTAAAAGCGTAAAAATAATGGGGATATTGAACCTTACGCCCGACTCCTTCTCGGACGGCGGCAAGTTCTGCGATGTTGAAAGCGCGGTAAATAGAGCCGCGCAAATGCTCGAGGAGGGCGCGGACATTTTGGACTTGGGAGCGGAGTCGACAAGGCCGGGCGCGGCGGAAGTCCCCGCGGAGGAGGAGCTCGGGCGCCTTCTCGAGCCGCTTAGGCAAATCCGCAAATCTTTTCCCAAAGCCAGCATATCCGTCGACACCTACAAGGGCGAAGTCGCCCGCCGCGCTCTCGAGGAGGGGGCGGACATCATTAACGACGTTTGGGGCGGAATGTGGGGCG
>JAGBOM010000368.1 GCA_017633865.1 Opitutales bacterium | reverse complement strand
GCAAAGGCTTGTGAAAAGCGCGATTGAATACGCCATCGCCCAGGGCAGAAAAAGCGTGACGCTCGTCCACAAGGGCAACATAATGAAGTTTACCGAGGGGGCGTTCCGCGACTGGGGCTACGAGGTCGCAAGGCGCGACTTCGGCGCGGAGCTTATCGACGGCGGCCAGTGGTGAAAGCTACCCAACGGCTTAATAGTTAATGACTGCATCGCCGACGCCTTCCTCCAGCAGATTTTAACCCGCCCCGCGGAGTACGACGTTGTCGCGACCCTAAACCTTAACGGCGACTATATTTCCGACGCTCTCGCGGCTCAAGTCGGCGGCATAGGCATAGCCCCCGGCGCCAACATAAACTACACCTCCGGGCACGCGATTTTCGAGGCTACCCACGGCACCGCCCCGAAATACGCCAACCTCGACAAGGTGAACCCCGGCTCGCTCATTCTTTCGGGCGAGATGATGTTCAGGTACCTCGGCTGGAACGAGGCCGCCGACCTGCTTATAAAGGGCTTGGAGGGCGCAATATCCGCCCGCACCGTAACTTACGACTTGGCTCGCCTCATTCCGAACTCCAAAGAGCTTAAGTGCTCCGAATTCGGCGAGGCGGTTGTCGCGAATATGTAGGCGGGGCGAAAACCGCCCGCAATCGGCGCGCGCTTGCGCGCCTTTTTTTGTAAGAATTTTATTTTTTCAAAAGATTTCCTCCCTTTCCCCCCAAAAAAACGCGGCTTTTGAAAGGCAAAAAATCCGCCGCCGAAAAACGGAAAAATTTTTCGCGCGGGGGGGGGAGCGGAAAGGTTTTTTATTCCGCAATTTTTCAAGATGATAGAGGCTCGCAACATAAGCTTGTCGTTCGGGGCCAAGACGCTCTTTAACGACATTTCCTTCGTGGTGAACCGCGCCGACAAAATCGGCCTTGCGGGCTCCAACGGCGCGGGCAAATCCACCCTTCTAAAAATTTTAAACGGCGGGGATTTTTTTGGAAGCGGAAAGATTTTGCGCCCGAAATACGCGAGCGTGGGCTACCTGCCGCAGGATATTTCCGAAGTTTCGGAGCTGCCGCTTTACGAAGAGGCGGAGTCCGCCTTTGAAAACGTGATTGAGGCGCGGAACAGGCTCGCCGAGGCGGAGCTTCTTTTGCGGGAGTGCCCCGACGGCAGCCCGCAATACCTTCAGACTATCGAGGACATCGGCGAGCTCGAGCGCAGGCTTGAGGATCTTGACGCGTATAAAATCCGCTCCAAAGTGGAAACCGTCCTGCACGGCCTGGGCTTTCAGCCCGAGGATATGCCCCGCAAATGCCGCGAGTTTTCGGGCGGGTGGAGAATGAGAATCGCGCTTGCAAAGCTCCTTCTTTTACAGCCGTCCCTGCTCATGCTCGACGAGCCCACAAACCACCTCGACATAGAGTCGATAACCTGGCTTGAGGACTATCTAAAATCCTACCGCGGCGCGCTTATAATCGTAAGCCACGACAGGGCTTTTTTGGATATTGTAAGCTCCAAAACCTTCCACCTTTCGCGCGGCAAACTCGACGTTTACGCGGGCAACTATTCCTACTTCGAGCGCGAGAGCGCCGCGAGAAAAGAGAGGCTCGCCTCCGCCGCCGCAAGCCAGGCCAAGGAAATCGCAAAAACTGAAAAATTCATAGAGCGCTTCCGCTCAAAGGCCTCGAAGGCCTCGCAGGTGCAAAGCAGAATAAAGGCGCTCGGGCGCGTGGAAAGAATTGAAATCGAAAGCGAAGAAAGCGGCATAGAATTTCATTTTCCCGAGCCGAGGCGCTGCGGGCAGGTCGTCGCCAATATCGAAAATCTGCGCAAAAGCTACGACGGGCGCGAGGTCTTAAAGGGCGTTTCTCTAAAAATCGAGCGGGGCGAGAGGGTCGCGCTCGTGGGCGCAAACGGCGCGGGCAAGACGACCCTCGTAAAAATTCTGGCGGGGGATTTGGAGTACGACTCCGGCAAGGTCGAGCTTGGCTACAATGTTGAAATGTCGTACTTCGCCCAGCACCAGGCCTCGGAGCTCAACCCCGAAAACACCGCCCTCGAGGAGGCGGAGTCCGCCGCGCCCGCGGGGGAAAAATTCAGGGCGCGCCCGCTTTTGGGCTCGTTTTTATTTAGCGGCGACGACGTTTTTAAGAAGGTCGGCGTTCTTTCGGGAGGGGAGAAAAACCGCCTGGCGCTCGCAAAAATGCTTTTGCGCTCATTTAATTTTCTGATTTTGGACGAGCCCACAAACCATCTTGACATGGATTCAAAAAGAGTCCTCAGAAACGCCCTTAAAAGCTACTCGGGCACGTTTTTGATTGTAAGCCACGACAGGGATTTTTTGGACGGGATTGTAACGAGGGTTGTAGAGATAGGCCGCAAAGGTGTGCGCTCGTTCGTAGGCAACATTTCAGACTATATAGAAAAAATCAGGGCGGAGGGCGCGTTCGACACCCCCGAAAGCCGCGCCAAAAAGCAGTCGCTTTCGGCGGCGCGCAAAAAGGAGCTTAAGCTTGCCGCTTCCGCCCGCAACCGCGAAATGGGCAGGCTGCGCAGAGCCTGCGCCGCCGCCGAAAGCGAAATTTCCGCCCTCGAGGCCGAGTGCGCAAAGCTGGAGGCGCTAATGTCGAGCCCCGACTTTTATAAGGACGCCCAAAACTCCAAAAGCTCCCTCGAAACCTACAAGCGGCTCCGCGCGAAAATAGACGCCCTTTACGCCGAGTGGGAGAGCCTCAATTCCGAGCTTGAAGGTTTGGAAAACCAAAGCCCCGCGGGGCTAAAAGATTCTTGACTGCCATTCGTAAAAGTTCAGACTTATAGGGTTTGAAAATAATAGCGTATGGCACTTACAGAATTTAAAAGTCATCTGATTGCGGACATAGGCATCAGCATGGGCGACGAGGGCAAAGGCCGCCTCATTCCAGAAATTATAGAGGAGCTAAAAGCCTCCACCAACCGCGGCGACATCGCCGCCATAGTCATCAAGATAAACGGGGGCGCGAATTCAGGCCACACCGCCGGCGGCGAAAAGCTCAACCTGCTGCCCGCGGGCGTCATCGAGGAGGGCGTGGAAACTTTGGCGATAGGCGCGGGAGTCGTGGCAGACCCCAGAAAATTCATCTGGGAGGGAGAGCCTCTCGAAGCCAAGGGCTACAACATTTTCGGCCGCCTTTTAATAGACGAGAGGGCGCTTTTAAGCGACGTAGGGCACAGGCTTTTGGACTTGGCTTGGGAAAATTACAGGGTCGAGGTTCTCCATGAGGAGCCCCG
>JAGBOM010000367.1 GCA_017633865.1 Opitutales bacterium | reverse complement strand
CGCCCGATTGAGACCGCCCCGCGCACGGTGATGTCGTAGTCGGGGAACTCCTCCCTTGCGGCTTCGCTTGCGGAGTAGATTGACGCGCCGCTTTCGTTTACCATTACAACCGGCACGGTTTTGGGAAGCCCGAGCGATTTTACAAAAGCTTCGGTCTCGCGGCTTGCGGTGCCGTTTCCGATTGCCACGGCCTCGATTTTAAACCGCCCGCAAAGCGCCAAGACCTCCCTGCCCGCCTCCGCCCTTTTAAGCGCGCCCTGCTCCGGATAAATCACGCAGTTATGCAAAAGCGCGCCCTGCTTATTTAAGATTACAACCTTGCAGCCCGTTCTAAACCCCGGGTCTATTGCCAGAACGTTTTTCTGCCCGAGAGGGGACGCCATCAAAAGCTCTCGAAGGTTGTTTGCGAAAATTTTTACAGCGTCGGAATCCGCGCGCTTTTTGAGCTCGAGGCGCATGTAGGTTTCGGTGGTCGGGCAAAGCAGGCGCTTGTAGGAGTCCTCAACGGCGAGCCCAACCTGCCGCGCGGACTCCCCCGCCCCGCGGACGAAGCGTTTTTTTAGCATCGCGATTGCGGAGGGCTCGTCGGGCAAAACCCGCATGATGAGTATGCCCTCGCTTTCGCCCCTGCGCACCGCCAAAATTCTGTGCGACGGCGCGTTTTGGGCGGGCTCGGAGAGGTCGAAATAGTCCCGATACTTCGCGCCCTCCTCGTTTTTGCCGAACATTACCTTTGAGCTCATCACGCTGTTTTTTTCAAAATACTCGCGCATTTGCGAGCGCGCGTCGGCGTCGTCGGAGACGATTTCGGCGATGATGTCGCGCGCGCCGGCAAGCGCCGCCTCCGCGTCGGGGAACTCCTTTGACGCGTCAACAAACTCCGCCGCCCGCTCCGCGCAGGGGGAATTTTGGTTTTCCAAAATAAATTTCGCGAGGGGCTCGAGGCCGCGCTCCTTGGCGATCATGGCCTTTGTCCTGCGCTTGGGCTTAAAGGGCTGGTAGACGTCTTCGAGCCGCGCGAGGGTATCGGCGGAGTCGATTGATTTCTCAAGCTCCGCGGTGAGCAGGGAGCGCTCCTTGAGGGAGTCTTTTATAGCCGCTTTTCGCGCGTCCAAAACGGAGAGCCTTTCAAGCTCGTCGCGGATTGCGGCGATTTGCACTTCGTCGAGCGAGCCCGTGGCCTCCTTGCGGTATCGGGCGATGAAAGGAACCGTCGCGCCGCCCTCCAAGAGCTTTGCCGTTTCCTCGATTTGGCGTTCGGAAATGTTAAGGGTCTTGGCGACCGAAATTAAATGTGCTGTCTGCATTTTTTAGTAATTTTTAAAACGAAAAAAAAAAAAAAATATTTAGAATTCGATTTTTTGAGGCTTAGATTTTTGGCGAAGGCTGCGCCCTCGACGCAAGGGCACGCCCTCGACCCTCGGAAGCTTCGCTTCCTCCCGGTGGTTATGCGGCGCGATAGTCATCGCGCCTTTTCTGTTAGTACACGCATTGCTTGCGCAATGGCTTCTTTAGAAAAAAAATCATATTAAAAAAATAGAAAAAATAAAACCGTTCTGCGTTCGTTTATTTTGGCGATCTATTTAAAAACGCCCTCGCCGAGCTCTCAAAAAGCCCGCCTATGCGCGCCCTCGCAAGCCAAAGCTGCTCGTACTGCCCCTTCATTATTTTTAGCCCCTTGCGAAGCCGGGCAGACTCCACATTAACGTCGTCGCAAGCGCGGGCGACGGACCATTTCATTAAATCCGCCGCGAGCAGAAGTTCGCCCTTGCACACTTCGGCGTCGGGGCAATGCGGGTCTGCCTTTTTAACGGCCTCTATCGCCGCCTCCGCGCCGTTATAGATTTGGTCGAAATGTTTTTTTGAAACGCCCTCGGCCTTCAAGGCCTCGACCTCTGCGGGCTTGCCGAAGAAGAGCTTGTTGTGGAGCGAGTGGAGCTTTACGGACGGATCCGCCCGACCGAGCAGTGTAACGGCTTTCGACATATTTGATGTGGCGTCCCTAAACACGAAGCTGTCGGCGGCCCTGCAAACGTCGGCCTCGTCGAAAGTTTCGCCCCAGGCCGACTGCGCGAACGCTATTACCGGCAGCCACATTGCGCACCACGCCTGGTGGTTGCCGTTGTCGCCCCAGTTTGTCAAAATCGCGCCGAGAGCCCCGCGGTTTTTGGCGGCGGAGCATACGTCCTTTACGTTTTGGTACGCCGCGTTTAGGCGGAGCGCGAAGGAGTTCCAAGTGTTTGTGCCGCCGGCTATTATGAATTTGCGGCCGAGCTCTTGGAGGGTTTTAGCCTCCTCGTCGATGGGGCTGTCGGGATAATAGCCCCACAAAACGGCGACGGTGCCGGGGGAAAGCTCCTTTGAGTATTCTGGGTTTTCCAAAAGCACGTCAGCCCAAAAATGCATTGTTTTGCCGCGCACGGCGCAGAGGTTTTCGAGCTTTTTTAGGTAGTCGATATAGACTTTGTATTTGCCCTTTTGCTTGCACGCCTCGGCGGACTTTCCCATGCCGAGCTCCCAGGGCTCGTCGCAGCCGACATTGAAGTTTTTGGACGTGAAGTTCGGCAGGAAATCGTCGTAGAGCGAGGCGATAAAATCGACCGCGCGCCCGTCGGGGCAAAGCGTTGTAGGGTACGGGCGGGTGTTGCCGAGGGGGTCGACAAACGGAGCCTTGCTTTCGGCGAGCGGCTGGTATTCCTCGTACCGAAGCCAGCGGTCGAAATGCCCGAGGGAGTTCATGTTCGGGACAAGCTCTATGCCCGCGCGGGCGCAGAGGGCGTCGAGGGCGCGGTACTGGGCGGCGGTCAGCGGGGAGGAGTCGCCCCAAACACGCTCGTGGTGTTTGATGGCG
>JAGBOM010000366.1 GCA_017633865.1 Opitutales bacterium | reverse complement strand
GTTGTAAAGGTGCACAATAGCGTTTTTCACGCCCTTTAGCGCCGCGAAAGTCTTGCGGATTAAGGGCTCGCGGCTCTGCGTTAAAACCTGTATCGAGACGTCGTCGGGAATCAGGTTTTCGTCGGCGAGCTTTCTTAAAAAGTTGTACTCCGTGTCGCTCGCGGCGGGGAAGCCGACCTCTATTTCCTTAAAGCCGATTTTTACAAGGGTGTTAAAGAGCTCGAGCTTTTCGGGTATGGACATGGGCACCGCCAGCGCCTGGTTGCCGTCGCGCAAATCGACGCTGCACCAAATCGGGGCTTTTTCTATGACTTTGTTGGGCCACTGCCTTTCGGGCAAATTCACCCATGTCGCCAATTTGTATTTAGAGCTATTCATTATCGGTATATGTTTATCGTACTTTGCCGAAAAAACGCAACAAGATTTTCGGCGTTCGCTTTTGCGCGCGTTTTTTTATTTTGGGCAAATGCCCGCGAAAAGCAAAAGCATTTCCCGCCAAAAAAACGCGCCTTGTATTCTTTTGAGAACTATGCGCCCAAGAGAACCTTCTCCCCGCCAAAAAAAACGCGCCCCCGAGAAGGAGGCGCGCCTTAAAAAATTGCCGAAGAACTATTGCCTAATCAACTTGTTCTTTGTGGCGAAGGCCTCCTTTGAAACGCCCTGCTTTAGCGCGCGCTGGCGAAGTCGCAAGGAGTTTAGGTGGATAAATCCGGAGGCGTCGTCGGGGTTGTAGTCGCACCTTACGCCCTCCATGCTCGCGATATTTTCGTCGTAAAGGCTCTTGTCGCTCTTTCTGCCGACGCAGATTGTGTTGCCCTTGTAGAGCTTAAGGCGCACAACGCCCGAGACGTTTTCCTGGCTCTTGTCGATAAACGCCTGCAAGGCCTCGCGCTCGGGGGCGAACCAGAAGCCGTTGTAAATCAATTCCGCGTACTTGGGCACGAGAGAGTCGCGCAGGTGCATGAGGTCTCTGTCCATAGTGAGGGTTTCGATTTGGCGGTGGGCGAACATAAGTATCGTGCCGCCGGGGGTTTCATAAACGCCGCGGCTTTTCATGCCCACAAAGCGGTTTTCGACAAGGTCCACCCTGCCTATGCCGTGCTTGCCCGCAAGCTTGTTCAAGCGCCGCATGACTTCCGCGGGGGTCATCTTCTTGCCGTCGATTGCAACGCAGTCGCCGTTTGCGAACTCAAGCTCGATATATTCGGGCTCGTTTGGCGCGTCGACGGGGTCGGCTGTGAGTTTAAACATATCCTTGTTGCTTTCGACTGTCGGGTCGAACCAGGGGTCTTCCAAAATGCCCGCCTCGTAGGAGATGTGGAGCATATTCCTGACCATCGAATAGGGCTTCTTGGCGGACGCCTGAACGTTTATGCCGTGGCTTTTGCAGTATTCAATCATCTCCGACCTGCCCGGGAAGGCCTTGCGGAATTCCGGCATTCTCCACGGGGAGATTACCTGCAAGTCGGGCGCCAAGGCCGCGTAGGAAATTTCAAAACGGCACTGGTCGTTGCCCTTGCCCGTCGCGCCGTGGGCGAGATGCGTGGCGTTTTCCGCCCTCGCGATTTCGACATGCGCCTTGGCGATGAGCGGGCGGGCGATTGACGTGCCCAAAAAGTACTGGCTTTCGTAGAGGGCGTTGGCTCTCATCATCGGGAAGATGAAGTCTTTCGCGAATTCGTCCTTCAAGTCGACGGTGTAGTGGGCGGAAGCGCCGGTGGCTTTCGCCTTTTCGGCGAGCCCTTCAAGCTCCTCCTCCTGGCCGACGTCGGCCGCAAAAGTGATTACCTCGGCGTTGAAGTAATCCTTAATCCACCTGACCAAAACGGAGGTGTCCAAGCCTCCCGAATAAGCTAATACAACTTTCATAATATTTTTTTAGAGTACGCCTTTATGGGAAATTTAAAAGCTTTTTTTGCAAAAAAATAAAAAGTCTTTGACCGAAAAATTTTTATGCCTAAGAATGCGCGGCTTGGTTAAATAAAAGATGGAAAAAGCTTCAAAAGGCGGCGCGGCGGCAAAAACTTCGCTCGGCATACTGGTTTCGCTGAGCGCCGCGCACATGCTGAACGACTCTATGCAGTCGATTATAAGCGCGGTCTACCCGCTGATAAAGGAGGAGCTTGCGCTCGACTTCTCGCAAATCGGGCTTATCGCTTTCATTTACCAAATATCGGCCTCCATTATGCAGCCGCTCTTCGGAATTTACCTCGACAAAAGGCCAAACGCGTGGTTCTTGCCCGCAGGCCTCGTCTTTACGATGTGCGGGCTTTTGGGCATAGCCTTCGGCGGGAGCTTCGGGTGCCTCGCGGCGGCCGTATTCTGCTCGGGCATAGGCTCTTCCATCCTTCACCCCGAGGCCTCGAGAATAACAAGCCTCGCCTCGGGCGGGCGCAGGGCGTTCGCGCAGTCGATTTTCCAGGTGGGCGGCAGCGCGGGGTTCGCGTTCGGCCCGCTGCTTGCGGCGGTTTTCGTCACCCCGTACGGAATAAAAAACGTCTCGATTTTCTCGGCGCTTGCGGTGTTCGCGATTGTCGGGCTTATCCCCGCGTGCAAATGGTACGCCAATTACATAAAAAATTCCCAAACAAGCGAAGGAGTGTACGAAAAAAAACCGCCGCTAAAAATGTCGAAAACGCGGATTTGCCTTATACTCGGCATACTGCTGGCGCTCATCTTTTCAAAGAACATCTACACGATAAGCATATCGAACTACTACACGTTCTACCTTATGGAAAAATTTTCCGTAAGCCTGGAAACG
>JAGBOM010000365.1 GCA_017633865.1 Opitutales bacterium | reverse complement strand
GCGGTGCCCGCCCCGGACAGGCGCGGCCCCGTTACCGGGCTCAAGGACGGCGAGGGCATGAGGCGGGCGTTGGCCCGTTTGCGGCGGGCTTGGGCGCGGGCGGGCGGTGGCCCCGGTCGCCTATCCTGGCAAACCATGCGCCACACTTTTTGCTCCCTGCTTGTGCAAGCGGGGGTTAGCTTGGACAAGGTGGCCGCTTGGGCGGGCCATCACCCCGCCGTCAGCAGGGCGCATTATGCCCGGTTCGTCCCGGCCACCGGGGCCGACCGGGACATCGACAGGGCATGACCGCCACGGCCCCAAAAAACGGCCCCCGGCGCGATTGCCGGGGGCGGGGAGGGTAAGTTTACCGGGGCGGGGCCGATTGTGCGCCACGGGCCCGGGAAAGCCCCTTGGCGGGCTATTCCCCGGGGCGGGCGGCGCATATATCCGCACCCACGGGGGCGATTGTGTAGGGTTGCGGCCACTCGGCGGGCAAGGCTACGCCCCGGGCGGCGGCGGTCGCCTCTATCGCGGCGAGGGTTTCCGCCGCCCGCCTGCCATAAGTCCCGCACTCAACAGCAAGCGCCCGCCACGCTTCAAGGGCCGCGTCCGCCGCCCACTCCGTCTGGGGGGTGTACTCGTCCCGGTCGGCACAGGCGCGGCGGATTGCGTCACGCCATACGGCCCCAGCCTTTTCGCCATATCGCGCCGCCACGGCGGCGGCTATGTCTACGAGTTCCCCATGCTCTTGCGCGGTCAAGTCGAATTCAATCATCTTTTTTTCCTTTCGTTTTTAGGGGTCAATCGTCCTTTTTTTGCTTTTTCCAGCGGGCGGCGGCGGCTTTCCGCGCCCGCTCCTTGCGGGCGGCGGCGGGCGGTTGCTTTGCCCGCGCCTTGGCAAGGTTTGCCGCGCTGGCGGCCAGCTTGCGGGCGCTCTTGCTCTTGCCGCCTTTTTTGCCGCCCGCCCGGCCAAGGGCGCGGGCGGCGGCGGTCAAATCCGGGGCGGTCATCGGGCGGCCTTTGCGGGGACGTACCAATCGAGGTCGAGGCCTAACTCGACGCGAGCGTCAACCCCCGCCGCGTCAATGGTCGCCAACGCCCCCGCCAAGTCTTGCGGGCGCACGCCGTGGGCGGTCAGCGCCTCGGGCAAGTCCCTGCGAAGGATTGGGAAGCCGTATGGGCGGACGATGTAGTCGCTTGCGCCTTTGGTTGGGTCTTGCGCGGGGAACTTGTCAACAATCAATTTCTTTTTCATGGTTTTTCTCCGTTTTTATGGGGCGGGCGTTTCCCGCCCCCGGGGTTGTTGTTGGTCAGTTGGCGAGGGCGCTAATAAGGTCGCTAATTCGGCTTTTATCCATCTCGGACAGCCAGTCGCGGACGCGGCCCGACCGCTCCTTCATCCGCGCGCCCAAAGCCTTAAAGGATGCGTCCATGTAATCCGTCCGGTACCCGTTCCGTTTCAAAAGCGCCATAGCATAGTTGATTTGTTTTTCAGTGGCCATCGTTTTTGCTCCTTTTTTTTTCTTGGGCTTGGCCCCGCGCCTTTGCCCTTTGTACGCTTATATTATAACGCCTAAACCGCTTTTGTCAAGCATATTTTTTTATTTTTTTTTTGCTTTTTCGGTCTGATGGTGAGAAAAAGCCCTATTATATAGGCTTTCGCGGGCATTTTTTTTGGGGGAAAGGCATATAAAAAACGCCTTGCCCCGGGAAAAGGGCAAGGCGCAAAGAAAAAAAAGCAACCGGGGCGCGGCTTGTGGCGGGGGAGGGTTGGCGGTCGTAGGGGTGGCCGCGCCCGGTTGCAGGAGGTAGCGGCGCTACAGCCCGGCGGCGTCCGCCGCGGCCTCGTCAACACTGATAGGCTCCCCGAAGGCCTTGTCGTAAGTCAGGCCCGCCCGGTCAGCCCATGCGCCCCAAGTGGCGGCAAGGGTAGTGACCCCGGCGGCGGTGCTTATCTTTTGGATGACGCCCGAGGTTGCGTCAGTTTTGCCCGCGAAAAATAAATATATATTTCCCGCGCCATCATCGGCGATGGCCACCGGCGGCAGGGTGGCCGCAAAGTCGTTATAATGGCCGCTGCCGTTGCGGCGGCCCCATGCGTCCAAGTTAATCGTACTCATTTGCTTTCCCCCTGTTCGGCGGCGGGCGCGGCTTGCGCCGGGGCGGCGGTGTCGATAATGAGGGACGCGCCGTCCTTGACTTGCTCAATGGTCGCCGGGACGTCCGGCTGGGTCTCGGGCCGTCCGTCCAACCAGTAACCGGCGGCGGCGGCGAGGGCGGCGATTATAATTAGCGCGCCCGCAATTTTTTTTGTCATTTTTTTTACTCCCGCAAAAAATATAGTTAGTCAACGTTATGGCCCACGAAAAGCCCGCAATGGCAATCCCCGCCCCCCTTGGCAAGCGCCACGCCCTGCGGGCATGGGCAGGGCACATCGCCAACTTGACAAGTGCAGCGGCGCCCGTTGTCCCACAGGGCGGCGGTGGTGTCGCGCCAGTCCTTGCCGAGGTTGAGTTGCGCCTCTTGGGCGTATTCCGCCAGCGCCCCCCGCCATTGCTCTATGTCCGCATAGCCCCGGTGGCGCACGGGGTCAATATCGGGCGCCGGGGCGCGGCCTTGCGCGGGGCAACCCGCCGCGCCGCAGGGCTTATAATACGCCGTATTTTTATCGGCCATGGCCTCCTCCTCTTTGTCCGTCATATAGTTGTCGGCCCGAGTCCGGGCAATGTCCGCCTCACATAGATAATACCGTCGCCAGGCGCGGCGCTCTGCCACCGGGCCCGCAAAAATCCAGGTCAGGGGCATGGGGTCGGGCCACCGTTGGACGACCAGCCATTCGCCATTGCCGGGACAATCCCGGCGGATTTCCAGCGCCGGGGTGCTTTGCCCCGGTAGCCATGCGGCCTCGGTCAAGGTGCCGCCGGCCAACGTTTCCTCGAGGGTCATATTACGCCTCCTTTTCTTTTTTTTCCGCGCCCCGCCGGGCGGCGGTCTGCGCTTGCAGCCGCTCCCGCGCGAGGTCAGCGGTCGCCGCGTCTATGTCTTTGCGGGCGGCCCGCTCAATCGCGCCTTTTTTGTCTTGCTTGCTTATGGCTTGCTTTACTGTGTCATTGTCCGCCAACTCCACGCCCCGAACGCAAGCCCGCAAAGCGTCGCGGACTATGCCCTCGCGCCACGCGGTGTAGGCAACCAAAACAAGCAAAGGCAAGGGCGCAAGCGCAACCAATCGGGGATAATGCTTGCCCGCCAAAACAAGCGCAAACAGGGCCGCAAAGCCCGCAAGGGCGACGCAAGCCGCGCCAACGCTTAAACGCTTATAGGCGTAGACGATGGCGGCTACGGCGGCAATAACTATCGCGCCCAGCCATTTATTGGCGTCATATATTTGCGCTTGCGCGTCCGCCGTTTCCGTGGCGGTTTGCGCCGCCAGCCGCGCCTCCAGCGCGGCCAGCTCAACGTCCGTTTTTTTTTGCGCGTTTTCCAGCTCGGCGCGGGCGGTCTGCGTCGCCTTGTATATCGCGGCGGCGGCGTCCGCTTGCGCTTGCTCAATTTGCGCGGCAAGCCTCTGCAGGTCGGTCTTGGTCGCCAAGTCTTGCGCGGTGTCCGTCGGTGCCGGGGTGTAAGTAATCAGCGGCTCGGGCAATTCGGGCAGGGGCAGGGGCTCCCGCTCAAGCGGCACCCGCGACACCTCAACCGCCACGCCCTGCGCGGGCTCCGGGGCGGTTTTAGCGGCGGGCGCGGGCGCAAGCATACAACCGCCCAAAAGGGCGGCGGCGGCGAGGCAAGCGCAAAGGCGCGGCGACAAAATCATAATATGGTGCCCTCTAATTCGGCCCTATATTCCCCGGGGTTTTGCCCCCCCCCGGGGGCCCGGCCAAAGCGTCGACCGCCTGTTGCTCTAACGCGGTCAAGCCATAGACGCGGCGGCACTCCCCGGGCTCCTCTTGCGCCCCAAGGGCGGCGAGGCGGGCTTGCGCGTCGCCGCCCGCGAAAACGCAGCCGCCGAAAGTCTTGTAAGCGGCCAAGCCCTCGCGCGCAACGGACACCTCGCGGGCGTCAAAAAATATATCGTCCGCCAACTGCGTTATGTACTTGCCACAGCGGGCGGGGGTCAGCACGGACGCGGGGAGCCCTACCTTTGCAAGGCGCTTGCTTTTTTTCGCCGTCCGTTGCGCCTGCTCTACCTCGGTTTTTAGCGTTGGCGCCAGCCACAAGCGGCGCCCTCCCCAAAGGTTGCTAATAAAACTTGTGCGGACGTCCGCCCCGTTGGCATATATGACCTTCGCGCCCGCGATAATATAGCAACAGTCCGCGCCCGGGACGAAATTAGTTAAATGGGGCGCGAACAAAAAAAACTTGATTTTTCGCGCGAGGAAAAACCGCACAATTTGGCGATAAATCGAAAAAGGCGGGTTGTCCAAAACTACGCAATTTTTCGGGTAATTTGCGTTTTCGTAGTCCCCGCCCGGGAAAAAGGGGCGGACGATTTCCGCGCCGTCGAGGTTGTAATGCCGCCCCACCCACGCCCGCACGGCGTCAAAAACGACGGGCGGCGTATAACAATCGTCCGTGGTTTTTTGGGGTTTGAATTTATCGCAAAACGCTTTATATTCCGGGGTTTCTTCCCCGGCGCCCGCGTCAAAAAATAACCCCTGCGCCGTCATTTTTTTGCCCCCGCTATATATTATTTTTGCATTTGCAAAACCGCCCAAAGCGCCGCCGCCGCCGCCGTGGATATAGCCCCTATAATTTTCCACGCCAAATCGCCCGCGCGATTGCTCACCTTTTCCAGCGCCCCCACGCGGGCGGCGAGGGCGTCAACGTGGCGGCATGGCGGGGTGTGTTGCGCGGCCTCCGCCTTGTCCATGCGGGCCGATAGGCCCCGGATGGCCTCGGTCAGTTGCCCCATGGCGCGGGCGGTTTCCGCCCAATCGGGCCCGACGGCGGTTGTGTTGTTGTTGGCGTTGCTCATTTTTAGGATTTCCGCAACTCGGCGGCTTCCGCTTCCAGCGCCGCCAATTTTTCGCGGTCATACTCGGTGGCCGTTCCCGCCGCAATCGCCCGCAAGGGGCGCACGCTGGCCGCGTCAATCGCCGCAAAACGCGCTTGTTTCTCGGCGGCGGCTTGGGCGGCGATTTCTTCCGGCGTCGGCTCCGGCGGGGGCGGGGGCGGGGGCGGGTGGAGCGCCGCCCATTCTTCTTCCGTCTTGTACCCCGCCGGGGGCGTGTCCCAAATCTCGCAACGCCCTGTCGGACTATAATATCTTCCCATTTTTTTGCTCCTAAAAAAAACGTTATTGCGCCGCCGGGCGGGCCGCGAAAAAGAGGAGGGCGAAGCCGTCGCCGCCGTCGCCCGCGTCCGTGCTGACCCCCGCCCGCACCGTCGCCCCGTTGCCGCCGTTGGGCCAGCCACCGCTCCCCCCTATGCCGTACTGCGAGGATGCCGCTTGCGCGCCCGCGCCGCCGATGGCGCCCGGAAAATCGCCCGCGCCACCAATGCCGCCATACTCGTTATATGCTCCGCCATTCCCCGCGCCCGCCTCGATAGTCTCCTCGCCGTAGGTGGCCGT
>JAGBOM010000364.1 GCA_017633865.1 Opitutales bacterium | reverse complement strand
GTGGCGGAGAACGTCCTGAACCCATGTGCCCTTAAATCCGGACTTCTGACGAATTTCTCGCCACTTGCTTTGCCAGTTTTTGGGGCAGATTTTTTTGTCAGCGGGCGGGCGGATTTCGGCGGCTAAAATGCGCCGCAGGTTTGGGCAGATTTCGACATGGCGCACGCCACCCGTCTTTGAGCAGACGGAGCGTATGGTTATGGAATTTTCCGCAAGGTCTATGTCGCCCCAAGTGAGCCTGCGCGCCTCGCGCGGGCGGACGCCAGCAAACATTAAAAGCCCGAGAGCTGGCAGGCACTCTTTGTGCTTGGGCGCATTGGCCGTTTTTAAAAGAGTTTTTATTTGCGCAAGCGATAGCGGGGAGATTTCCTTTTCCACAACCTTTTTGCGCTCCACAAGCTTTACGGGATTTCGCCCGCACCACTCGCGCCGCAAGGCAAACTCAAACAGCCCATGCAGCATGGTTCTTGCCTTGTTGAATTGACACGCGCTCACTTTGTGAGCCGTCGTGCCCTTCGGGTCTTTCGCCTGCGGCGAAATCTCATTCGCGCTTCGCTTGAATTGAGAATGGGTTATGAATGTTTTGCTAAGCCACTCTTCGCAGTCGGCCGCGCTAAATTCCGAAAAATTGCGCTCGGCAAGCTTGGGGTTGGATTTTATTAGGCGATTTCCCAAATAGCGAATGTCCCGAATGGAATCGGGGCGCAAATCGCGCTTCGCCTCTAAATATAAGGCAAAGCCCGCGGCGAGCGGCATTTCCACAGAGCGAATGTGCTGCTTGCCTGTTTCGACTATCTTAGAGCAAAACTGAATTGGGGAAATACTCGAGCCTTTCGGAAAGGCGTCAAGAATGTTTTTGGCAATCCTTGCGGCGTCAAGTAATGTTATGCCGCTATTTTCAAGCAGCCCCTTCGCATAAAATATTTCGTTTTCCATGGTATTAAGAATACCATTGTCAATATAAAACGGCAAAATTACTTTGTAAGCCTTTGAATTATTTGAGGAAAGAGAAATTTTTAGGATTTTTTATTTTTGAAAGTTCAGTTTTCGTGGCGAGCGCTCTACGTATTTAATTGTTTATAAATCAATATCTTGCGCTTTTTATTTTTGGCGCAGTATTCTTAATACTGTATCGTTATTTTATAAATAGAATAGAATTACATGTGTATATATCACCTTGATATGGGCTGCATAATTTAAGAAAAAGAAAGGAAATTCTTATGAAAAAAACTATATTTATATTGTCACTACTTTCGTTAAGTTCGCTTTCTTATGCGGATAACGAAAATTACGACGGGCAAACTGTTTCTCAAGATTTTAGCGGAGAATCCATGAATTATTCATCTTGGAAAGGCGCGACTATTTATGAATCAAGTTTTGTTGAAACAAAATTAAAAGAGGCCGATTTCTCAAATTCAATTCTTGCATCTCAAAAATACACTTCGTCAAAAAACGCTTCAGATTTTTCAAATGCAGATTTAACGAATGCAGTTTTTGATAATGCGATTATACTTTATTCTCCATATGGCTATGCAATAAAATTAGACGGGGCAACAGTAACAGGTGCTTCATTTAAAAACGTAGAATTTGTATCAACAAATAATTATAAATTTGCTATGAGCCTTGCAGGGTTGGATTTAACTGATGTTGATTTTGAAGGTGCTACATTTTGTTATACAAGAAACAAGAATATAACAAATTTTTCAAATTGCGTATTAAAAAATACAAATTTCTCGAATGCAATATTGAGTTCTAGTTCGCTTGGTGGATCTTGTTCTGTTGATTTTTCTAATTTATATTTAGAAAACGTTTCTTTTGATAATGCAGTATTAAGTTCTTCAGATTATTACTCTACTTCGTCTGTATCCTTTACTGGCAGTACGTTTAAAAATGTGTCTTTTCGCAATGCGATACTAAGTTCTTCTTCTGGGCCTGTAACATACGATTATGATAATTGTAGTTCTGTTAATCTTTCAGGATTTAATTTAAGCAATGCAGATTTCTCCGGAGCGATTTTGTCAGCTTTTACCACTACTAACTATAAAATATACTCATCTGTTGATTTGTCCGGAAGTGTTTTGTCAAATGCTAAATTTGACCGGGCGATTTTGTCTGCTTCAACTTATACAGGCGTAAATTTGTCCAATGCCGATTTAACAAATGCAAGTTTTGTTGAATCTATCTTTACTTCTGCTGTAAGCCTTGCCGACGCAAATATTACAAGTGCAGATTTTTCTTATGCTGAAGGACTTACAACTACGCAATTATCCCAGACAAAAAATTATAAAGACAAAGATTTAAGCGGAATAAAACTTAGGGGGCTTGATTTGAGCAACTGGGTATTGAGGGGCTATAATTTGCAAAACGTAAGTTTTAAAGATGCTAATATTACAAATGTAGATGTTCGTTATGCTGATTTACGCGGAGCGAGTTTAACTGAAGCTATTGGGTCGCCACTAATTTTAAACACAATTTGGAATAATGGCATCATAAAGAATTTTGCAATGGAATCGTTTGAGGATAGTTTTAAGATTAGAAAGCATGTCCCTGTTGAGGGTGGGGTACATATTAACGCGAAGTTAAATGCGAGTTCGTCGATTTTTAATGGCGCGGTGTTAAGCATTGCGGCAGGCGAAGTTTTAGAAATTACGAACAATTCAATTTTAACTTTGGCTTCGGGCGGCGGTTTGGCTTTAAAAGCAACCGGCGGCGAGAACGCTTTGATTTTAATTGAAGCGGGTTCTGGCTTGGCGTTTAGCGAGGGTTCTACGCTTACTATAAATCTTTCTTCCGAGTTCCCGACTCCGCAGACTTTTGCCGCGATGAGCTGGACGGACTTAAGCAAGATTTCAGGCACTGAAAATCTTGTTAAAAACGAAAGCGTTTTTGTGAAATTTGCCGACCCCGCGCAGGAAGTTGACTGGAGTTTTGTGGTTACCGAAAGCGGGCTGTATTTCAACGTTCCCGAGCCTGCAACCTATGCGGCGCTCTTCGGCGCGTTTGCCTTGGCTTTTGCGGCGTATTACAGGCGTTTGAGAAATTAAATTTTTAGGTAGCGTTCCAAACAAAAACAGGCCGCTTGGGGGAGTTTCTTCCCAAGCGGTTCTTTTTTAGGATTTTCTCCCGCTGCGGGTCTGGCGTTTAAGCATATTTTTACGGCTTTAAAAAGGTTTGACTGCCGGGGGCGGGGGCGGTAGGGTAGGAAAAATTATTTTTAAAATGAAAACCAGCATCGTAAGAGTCGAGCTCGGCGGCAGAAGCTATGATATTTACATCGCAAGCGGAGCCTCCGAGCTCGCCGCCGCAGCCGCCAAAGACAGGCTGCAAGCCAAAAGTCCCGTTGCTTTTGTCAGCGAGGAAAATATTTGGGGCAGGTACGCCTCTTTCGACAATCCCGAATTTGAATCCTGCCCGAAAATCATAGTCGAAAACGGCGAGGGCGCAAAGCGCGTCGGCAACTTTGAGCGCGTTTGCAGGGAGCTCGCCCGCGCGAAAGTCGACCGCAGCGGCGCAATTTTTGCGGTAGG
>JAGBOM010000363.1 GCA_017633865.1 Opitutales bacterium | reverse complement strand
GTTCGCGGCTACGGCTATGGCGTTTAAGAGCGTGTCGGCAATAGCGGTTGCGTTTGCGAGCATCGCGGCGGGAGTCTCGATAGACTACGCCCTCCACATCATTTTTGAGTGCTCAAAAGACGGCGCTTCGGATCTGAAAAAAGTTTCGGGCATCGCCCGCAGGCTTTCCCGCCCCGTTGCCATCGCCGCGCTGACAACGCTTGCGGCGTTTGTTTTCGTCGGAATTTCGGGCTCGGAGGGCTTCGGGCAAATGGGGGTTTTCGGCGGGGTTTCTATAATAGTATGCGCTGCGGCAAGCATAGCTATTTTGCCGCCGATTATCGCGAAATTCGGGGCGGACAAGCTCGGCAAGTCGCTTATCGAAAGGCTTTCCGACAAGCTTTCCAAAGCGTTAAGCCGCCATTCCCGCCTCTGCCTTGCGGCGTTTTTTGCGGTTTGCCTGGCTTCGATTTTCGCGCTGCCCATGCTGGAGTTCGACGGCAAAATTTCAAGCTTTAGCGGCGTTAGTAAAAGCGCCGGGCAAGACGCCGAACTGGTTCGCAAATCCTGCGCAAGCCTCGTTTCAAAAACCGCTTTCGCGGTCGGGGCGAATGATTTTTTCGAGGCCGCAAACGCCAACGAACGCCTGCTTGAAACCCTCCAAAAAACCGAGGGCGCGAGCGAAATCGCGTCGCTCGCCCCCCTGTTCCCGAATAAAATTATCAGGGCGCAAAATATCGAAAGGTGGAGAAAATTTTTCGCCCCCGAAAATCTGGAAAAATATTCCGAAAACCTCAAAAAAGCCTGCTCTGAAAACGGCTTTAAATTCGGGAATTTTTCGCCCGCCCTCGCGCGCCTTTCAAAAGAGCCGAACACAAATTCCGCCCTGCAAGAAATGCGGGGCGACCCGCTGTTTTCCGCGATTTTCAACGCCGCAAAAATAGATGAAAACGGCGAAACCTTCTTTTTAACCACCGCCTCGCTCTCCCAAAGCTGCGACAAATCCGCCCTGCAAAAATCCCTGCCGCAAGGCGCTCTTATGGCTGACGGCGAAACCTTCCAAAACCGCGTTTCGGAGCTTGCGCGCGTTTGGATTTTAAGATTCATAATTCTCTGCCCCGCGCTCATTTTCGCCTTTCTTGCGATTGCCTTTAAAAGCGTTTTCAGGGCTTTTATAATAATGGTTCCCGTCTTGGGCGGGCTGCTTGCGAGCTTTGCGGCGATGGCGGTTTTAGGGGTTAAAATAAGCCTTGTAAACGCGGTATTTGTAATATTTGCGGTCTGCCTTGCGCAGGACTATTCCGTATTTTTCGCGTGCGAAAGAGGCGGGGGCGAAAGCTCCAAAGCCCTGCCCGCCGTTTTGGCGAGCGCCCTAACAACAATCGCGGGCTTCGGGGCTTTGGCGTTTGCGCGGCACCCCGTTTTAAGGGGGCTTGGCGAAAGCGCGGCAATATCGATTTTTTCGATTTTTACGATGTCGATTTTATTTAGGGGCGCGGCCTCAAAATTTCTAAGACCCCGCGCCGAAAGCCCCGCGCCGAAAACCCCGTGGCGGGGGAAGTCGCACGGGGGGTATTTCGGGCACCTGTGCTTTACGTTTTTAATAAGGAGATTCGGGCTGAAGCCCGCGTACGCGCTGTTGTTTTTCGTGGCGATATATTTTGCTTTTTTTAAGAGGGGCGTTTTTAGGCAAAGCGCAAACTACATTCGCGCCGCGCAGGGCGAATGCGGCATAATAAAGCTTCCGCTAAAAGTTTTTAGGCACATCTATTCGTTCGGCGCGGTTCTAATAGAAAAGTGGGCGTGCGTTTCGGGATACGGGGGAGTCGCCGTCGAAAATCCCGACGCGGAAAAAATCGCCGCCGCCCTAAGCGAAGGCGCGGGGCTTGTGGCGGTCAGCGCCCACTTCGGCGCGTG
>JAGBOM010000046.1 GCA_017633865.1 Opitutales bacterium | reverse complement strand
TTAGGCTCGTAAATTTTGTCGATAACCGATGGGTCGGGCAGGCGTATAGGGTTGTCGATTTCGATTTGCGAGCCGTCGGTTTGCGTGAGCTTGTAGACGACGCTCGGGTATGTCGAAATTATGTCGAGGTCGTACTCCCTGCGGAGGCGCTCCTGGATAATCTCCATGTGCAAAAGTCCCAAAAAGCCGCATCTAAATCCGAAGCCGAGGGCGACGGAGTTTTCGGGCTGGTAGATGAGCGCGGCGTCGTTAAGCCTTAGCTTTGCAAGCGAGGCCTTCAGTTTTTCGTAGTCGGCGGTGTCGATTGGGTATATCCCCGCGAAAACCATGGGCTTTACCTCCTTGTAGCCCGGCAGCATTTCGGCGGCGGGGTCGGCGGCGAGGGTGATGGTGTCGCCGATTTTTATTTCGGAGGCGTCTTTTATGTTTGTTACGATGTAGCCCGTATAGCCCGCCTGCAGAACGTCCTCGACGACCATCGACGGGTGGAACCTGCCGACCTCCTTTATGGAGGTTTTGTTGCCGTTTGACATCATCAGAATTTCGTCTCCCGCCTTTATCGAGCCCGAGAAAACCCTGACATAGCAGATTACGCCCTTGTAGGCGTCGAAAAGGCAGTCGAAAACAAGCGCGCGGGTTTTGGGGTAGTCGGCCCAGCGCGGCGGCGGAACGCGGCGGACGACCGCGTCCAAAATTTCCCTTACGCCTATGCCGGATTTTCCGCTCGCCAAAATGGCGTCTTCGGCGGGGATTGCGAGAACGTCCTAGTTTTGCCTAAGGCAGTGCTCGGGGTGCGCGCTCGGAAGGTCGACCTTGTTGATTACGGGAATTATCGCCAAGTTTTGCGACATTGCAAGGTTCGCGTTCGCGACAGTCTGCGCCTCGACGCCCTGGGAGGCGTCCACCAAAAGCAGAGCCCCCTCGCACGCGGCGAGCGAGCGCGAGACCTCGTAGGAAAAGTCGACATGCCCGGGCGTGTCTATCAAATTGAGGCTGTATTCGCGGCCGTCGCAGACGTATTTCATCGAGACGGGATGGCTTTTTATGGTTATGCCGCGCTCCCTTTCCAAATCCATAGAGTCGAGAAGCTGGTTTTGCATTTCGCGCTTTTCTATGGTGTTGGTGAGCTCCAGAAGCCTGTCGGAAAGAGTCGTCTTGCCGTGGTCAACGTGCGCGATTATGCAAAAGTTTCTGATTGAGGAGGTGTCCATTTCCCGAAAAAAATAGTATTCTTAAAAAACTTTTTATTCTTAAAATCGGCGCGGATTAGGCAATATTATTTTTCCGCGGCATCGGCGGGGCTTTCGCGGCATAGCCTGCCCGAAATTTCGCAAAGCCTTTTAAGGTGCGGGGCGAAGGAGCGGGCGTTCTCGATTTCCCCGAAAAGCGCTCGCCACTGCCAGTTGCCGTCGGCGCGGCCCGGGGTGTTCATTCGAGCCTCGCCGCCGAGGCCGAGAATGTCTTGCATGGGCAAAATCGCGGTGTCGGCGGGGCATATCATGGCGGCCTGTATGAGAGTCCAGTTTGGGGACTCGCCGCTTGCGGCAAGGTACGTTCGGAAAAAGTCCTGCTCGCGCGGGTCGGCGTTTTTGTACCACGATAAGGCGGTGTCGTTGTCGTGCGTGCCGGTGTAGCAGACGAGAGCCCGCTTTTGGTTGTGGGGCAGGTACGGATTCGACGCGTCGGACGAAAACGCGAACTGCAAAACCGCCATAGTCGGGATTTTTATGTCGTCGGCAAGCTTTACGGCATCTTCTGACAAAAGCCCCAAGTCTTCGGCTATGAATTTTTCGCGCGGGAACGCCTTGCGGATTTCTTCGAAGAATTTTTCGCCCGGGCCGGATTCCCATTTGCCCGTAGAGGCGTCCGCGCTGCCGCTTGGAACCGCCCAATAGTCGGCAAAGGCTCTAAAGTGGTCCAAACGCAAAACGTCGTAAAGCTCGAAGGCTTTTTTAAGGCGCAGCTTCCAAAATTCGAGGATTTTTGGGTGGGAATTTCTCCAGTCGTAAAGGGGGTTGCCCCAAAGCTGCCCCGTGGGCGAAAAATAGTCGGGGCCGACGCCCGCCATTCGGATTTGGTCGAGGTTTTGGTCGAGCTCGAAAAGCTCGGGGCGAGTCCAGACGTCGGCGGAGTCGCTCGCCAAAAATATCGGAATGTCCCCGATGATTTCAACGCCGCTTCTTGCGGCCTTGGCCTTGAATTTCGCGTATTGGCCGAAGAAAACCCACTGCGCGAATTTCACCGCGCGGATTTCCGCCTCGTCGTCTTTTGTAAGAGCGTATTTTTGCCTGAACTTGAAGGGCTTGTCCCACTTGCTCCAGGGGAGCCCGCCGAAACGCTTTTTCAGGGCGCAAAATTCGGCGTAGTCGTCCAGCCAAAAGGCGTTTTCGGAAAGGAATTTTTCGAGGGGAATTTCCGTCTCAAAAAGGCTTTCGGCGTTTTCGTTTTGCGCGGCGCGGCGGAGAATTTCGGGTATCGTATCGTAGATTTTGCCGTAGTCGGCGCGCGATTGGGGTAAGGCCTTCAGGAGCGAAAAATCGCTTTCGGCTATTATCCCGCAGTTAAAAAGCTCCTCAAAATCTATAAAGTACGGATTGCCCGCAAACGCCGAAAACGACTGGTAGGGAGAGTCCCCATAGCCGGTGGGGGAAAGCGGGCAAATCTGCCAGTATTTCATGCCGCTTTCGCGGAGGAATTTTAAAAACAAATCCGCGCCCCTGCCGAACGAGCCTATGCCCTGCTCGGAGGGCAGGCTCGATATATGCATTAAAACGCCGCACGCGCGCGGGCTCTTCCAAGAAAAATCTGCCATAAACCGCGCAATTAACTCAAATCGCGCCCCATTTTACAACAATAAAAACGCCCCCGCCGACTTTTACCCAAACCCCAACACCCCCCAAACGCCTTGCTTTTATTTTTTGTAATTGGACTATTTTTTATTCGGATAATTTCTAAACAAGCTATTGAACAAAGTTCAAAGCGTCTTTTGGCAAAAGGCGGGGTGGCTACCCCGCCGCATTACCACAGAGAGGAAGCGGAGCTTCCGAGGGTCAAGGGCGCGCCCTTGTTTAGGCGAGAGGATTTTGGATGCAGTTCAAGGCGCAAAAAAATCCCGCGA
>JAGBOM010000362.1 GCA_017633865.1 Opitutales bacterium | reverse complement strand
CAAGGCCCCGTCCCTCGGCGTAAAAATAGACGCCGAAGCGGCCGAAATTTTGGTCTCGACCGTGGCGGCGAACACCCGCATGGCGCTTCAGGAGCTCGAAAAGCTCGCCGCCTACGTAGGCTTTAGCGGCGAGATACGCGCCGAGGACGTGCTGAACCTCGTCCCGATTTTCGGCGAGGGCGACTTCTTCGAGCTCGCCGCGCTCTTTTACTCGGGAGACATTCCGCGCTCGATGGCGGCGATACGCAGATATTTTTTCACGAACAAAAACGCGTCCGCCCGCCCGATAATCGCGGCGCTCCAAAAGCAGAATTCCCTGCTGATACAAATCCGCGCCCTTATGGACGACGGCAAGCTGCCCAAAAGCGCGCGCGGCGCGCCGAAGGCGGTTTTCGAGGCTCTCGCCGAAAAATACCTGCCTATTTTTAAAAGCGACGCCAAAAGCTCATACAACGTCTTTACGCAAAACCCGTGGTACGTCGGCAGCAAGCTCGCCCCGATAGCCGCGAAATTCAGCCTGAAAAAGCTTTTGGACATACAGCTGAATTTGGCGCGCGCGTTTGAGGATTTGCTGGGCAACGCCGGCGGCGGAGACGAGGCTGTAATAAAGAAGCTATTCATTTTAGGCGATTGATTTTGGCGAACACAAAAGTTGCGAAGCAAGCTTTTGGGTAGCATAAATGCCCAAGCATTTACCCGAAGGGCGCATACTGCGCGGATTTTGCCGAAGGCGAAACCAAGCAGATGCGTGCAATAACTCCGTTTGAAAACCCTTCAAGACCGCTTATGTATGTTAAATACACGCGCGCCCTTGAAGGGTTTTCAATACTCGTTCTTCATCCAAAATCAATGCGCCTAAATAAGCGAACTCTTTGCGTTTTATAATTTTTGTTTTTTTCTCTCTCGCCTTGTCTAAACGCAAAAATCGCTCGCCAAAACAAGGGCTCGCCCTTGTTTTGGCGCGCGATTTTGGATGCGGAAGCAGGCGCGAGGAACAAAAAAGCTTGGAATAGAATTTTCATTCATTCCAAGCTTTTTTTGACGAAGCAACGAACTTCCGCGCCAAAAGCGCGAAGCCAAAAACTAGTCGAAAGAGGAAAGAACCTTCTCGTCCTCATAGCCCGAGGGCAGGTCGGAGAAAATCCTGTTGCCGCTAATCTTTTCAAGATCCAGCGCCGCGTCTATGGCCGAAATAATCCTCTCCCTCTCCTTCGTGAAAATGAACCTGTCGCTAAGCAGGCTCTTGCGGGTGGAAAGAATCATGTCGCGCGGGGGCCTGCGCATGTTCAAGAGGCGCAGAATGTATTTGTCGAGGTCGGTCGAGTTCCCGGACTCCAGCTCGAAAACTATGAGCTTTACGAGGGCGTATTGGTGCTTGGGGTCCTTTTCAACCGCGGCTATGTAGAGGCTGTTTGCTATGCTCTTTTCGCCGAGGATGGCGAATCGCCTTGCGGTCGCGGCGAGGGTGTGGGGGTTCGCGCGGGCGCTTCTTGTAATTTCCCTTACGAGAACCTGCGCGGTGTGGATGTCGCCCTTGGCGTAGTAGGCGACGGCTCTAAGGCACAGGAAAATGTCCTCGTTTTTGTCGAGCCACTTCGGGTTTTCGGCGATGATGTCCTCCGAGAATTTTACGGCGGCGGCGTAGTCCTTCGCGGTTATGAAGGTTTCGAGAAGCAGCATGCAAAACGGGGCGGGCTTGAAGCCGTTTACGATCGCGTTGTTGTAGATGCGCCTCATAAGTTCGATATTTCCGTTGTCGGCGGCGTAGTTGGAGATGTGCAGCATGGCCTTTTCGTCGGAGGAGTAGAGCTTGAAGAGGCGGTCGATTTCCGCGTCGGCATAGGCTTTGTCGCCGCTGTTGGCCAGCGAGCGCAGGTAGTCGATTTTGGGAACCACGCTTTTGGAGTTTGCCGCGACTCTCAACGCGCCGTAGCGCCTGGCCTTGGCGTAGTCGTTCATTATTATGTAATAGTTGACCAGAAGGGCGTAGACGGGGTCGAGGTCGTCGATTTTATGGATGTTGGAGGTTATGATTTCTATGGCGGCGTCGCGGTTGCCCTGCTCCCACTCGTTTTTGGATAGGCGCAAAATGCCGGGGGTTTTGTCGGCAAGGCCGTAGCCGTCTATTATTTTTTTGGACTCCGCGTACCTGCCGTGCATCGAGTAAACCGTGGCGAGCGCCATGGCGACGTAGCTTTTGACCTCCTCCGACTTCGGGTTTTGGGCGAGAATGGCGTTGCAGACGTCCATCAGCTTTTTGTCTTCTATGTTTGAAATCAGAAGCTGCAGGTAAATGCGCACGTAGGCGATGTCCTCATATGCCTCGGGGTTGTGTATGCCGCTTTCGAGGGTTTCGATGGCGTTGTCGGAGCGGCGCATAAGCAGGAAGAACTGCGAGAGCAGCTTTTTGCCCTCGATATTGTCGCGCGAGCGGGCGACGCCGTTTAGGAGGGTCTCGAAGGCCTCCTTATAATAGTTGTGCTCGGCGGAGCTTTGCTCGATGAGCGCTTTGGCCTTGCGGATGTTGTAGTCGCCGAGGGCTTTCGCGGTTTTGACGCGGTTCAGCGGGAAAATTACGGCCTGCGGCACGGTGATTTCGTCGTAGCCGCGCTTGTATTTGTAAAACGAGTAGACAAACGCGCTTTTAAAAACCAAAAGGACGATGAAAACCGCCGCGAAAAGCGCGAGGAATTTTCCGAACAAAAACTTTATCGCCCATTCGCCCGAGGGCTTTCTGTACCGGTAGGCGAATCCGAACATCATCGGATAAACCGTGTTTTCGGGGGGGAGCTGCGAGGCGTCGGGCTTGTTTGCTGCGTCGTTTTCTTGCATAATAAAAATTTTTTGGTTTAAAATTTCCGGGCTTGCGGAATTTTACGATACTAATGCAACAAATACTTAAATAATCGAGCCTTGCAAGAAGTTTTTTAAGCGTTTTTTTGGTTAAAAAAAATATCGAAAAAGTTTTGCTAAAAAGCTTGACAAGATTCAAAGGAAAATTTTATTCTCACGCTAAATTTTATTTGAAATACAAAACTAACTACAAACACTCATGAAAAAGTTTACACTCTTGGCTTCGGCTCTCGTATTTGGCGCAGCGTTAAATGCGTCACCGCTGATTACGGTCGGCGATCAGGTTGACATATTCCTTTTGGGCTCGGTAAAGGGCTCTTGGAACAGCAACATCTACAACTCGGCAAACAAGGTTGACGACTATATCCTCACCTTGAAGGTCGGCGCGGAAGCCAACTACGGGCGCGACTCCCAGTTCAAGGCGAACGTAAAGTTTTACGAACTGTTCAACCGCTATTTGGGCAACGCCGTTTGCAACAACAACTTGGCGAACCTCTTTGCGAACGCCTCCTATACCGAGGAAAGGTGGAATGTCGCCGCGGGCTTTTCGTTCCAGCAGCTCGGCCAGAATTCCGACACCCTTTCCGACGAAATCGGAAATTTGGGCATTGAGGACATCGTAAGGTACGATGTCTATAAAGCCTTCATCCGCGGCTCTTACGACTTTACCGACAAAATTAGCGGCACGGTCGGCTTTGAATGGAACAGATACGCGTATCAAAACTATACGAACATTTATTCCAACCGCGACACTTTCATGGTTCCGGTAAGCGTATTTTACGCGGTAACCGAAAAAATCCAGGCGGGCTTGACCTACCAGTACCGCACAACCGAATACAACGGCGGCAGCGCGGCCTCCGCGGCTGAGTACGGCAGCGGTGTTGACGACCATTACGCGGGCCTCTCCGTCCGCGGCGAACTCTTGCCGAAGCTGACTACCGAAATCTTCCTCGGCTATGCCTACCGCGATTTGGACAACGCCGCCGGCACCGACGACTCCACGTTCTCCTTCTCCGCGAAGTTCAATTATTTGGCTACGGAAAAGCTGACGGCCTACGTCAGGGCTTACCGCGAATTCGGCAATGGCGCCGCTCGCCAGTCCGCAATCAATACGGGTGTTGAAGTCGGCGCGAACTACCTGTTCTCCGACAAGATTTCCGCCTTTGCGGTTGCGAGCTACTACTATTCCGAATACATGATCCAGAACCGCGACGACGACCATTATATGTTCAGCATCGGCGCGACTTGGTCTCCGATTCAGAACACATACGTAACGGCTTCGTACCGCTACATCGACAACGCTTCGAACATCAACGGGACGTCCTATATGGGCAACTTGGTTTCCATCGAAGCCGGTTTCAAATACTAATTTCTTAAATATTCAAAAAGACCGCATCCTTTTTGGGCGCGGTCTTTTTTTTGCGTAAAAATTTGCCGTTTAGAAGCCGTTGGGTAAATTTTCAGGCTAAAAAAATTTTGTTTTTTGGCGTTTTGGGAGCGCGTCAATTTCTATTTGTTTGTCCCGCAAAAAATCCGCGGGGATATCCCCGCGGATTTGAAGCGCGATAAAGAAGCGCAATAAAAAAATAGGCTCGCAAACGCAAAAAGCTAAATGTCCTTTAAAGCTTTTATAACGTTTTGCGGAATGAAAGAGCCGAGCTTTGAGACGTCGAAATGCGCGACTTGCTTTATAATGCTCGAGCTTGTAAAAAAGTATTTTCTGGAGGGCATTAGAAGGACGGTTTCGATGTCTTCGGCAAGGTGGCGGTTCATTTGCGCGAGCTGGAATTCGTACTCGAAGTCGGAAACGACGCGCAGGCCGCGTATAACCGCCTTCGCCTTGTGCAGCTTTGCGAATTCCACCGTCAGCCCCGCCATGGGCAGAACCTCCGCAAAGCCGAGGCTTGCTATGTTTTCGCGGACGAGCTCTATGCGCTTTTCAAGCGGGAACATCGGGCGCTTCGACTCGCTCGGGGCGACCGCCACTATCACCTTGTCAAACAAAGTTCCCGCGCGCTTTAGAATGTCGATGTGCCCGAGCGTGATTGGGTCGAAGGTTCCGGGGTAGATGGCGACTCTTTTTTCGGAGTTCATTTTTGCAAAAAATATGAAACTAAGACTTGTTAATTTTAAAATCTTGGCAATACTTTTTTAAAAATGAATATACCGAACACTTTGACTGTTATGAGGGTCGCCCTCAGCGTAGTGGCGGCGCTTTTAGTATGCGCGGGCTTTAAATACGCGGCGAGCGCGTCTTTTGTGATATTCGTCATCGCGGGCTCCACCGACTGGTTTGACGGGTATCTGGCGAGAAAAATGAACGTCGTCACAAACCTCGGCAAATTTATGGACGCGCTTTGCGACAAAATTATGGTTATCGGGTTTTTCATGGTGCTCTTGGGGCTTGGCCTTTACGGGGAGGGCTATATGAAATTCGCCATCTTTTGCGCGTTTTTCTCGTCGGCGCGCGAATTTTTCGTAAGCGGAATCAGAATGCTCGCGGCGGCGCAAGGCATCGTTTTGGCGGCGGAAAAGCTCGGCAAATACAAGGCCGCGCTCCAGATGTATTCGATAGGCGCGATAATCTGCGCTCACGCCGTAAATACGGATTTTGCCGCGCCCGGGCACTGGATGTACTATTTCGCGTTCTATTCGGGAATCGCGACGCTTGCGGTTTCGACAGTTCTTTCGATAATATCGGGGGCAGGCTACGGCGTCCGCTACCGCCATCTTTTAAGGGGCTAAAATGGACGATTGGCGCAAATACTGCCCCTGGACAAAGGCTCTGCCGCCCCGACAGACCGCGGGCTTGGCGACCCTTTGGGCGCTTGGCAAACTAAAGGCTCCCGGCACTTGGGGCAGCGTAGCGGGCGCGCTGTTTGCGGGGATATTTTTTTACGGGATGAATCCTGTTTCGTACATCGTAATGTGCGCGGTTCTGATTTACATAGCCGTGGGCGTGTGCGACGTAGCCGAGGCCTATTTCGGCGAAAAGGACCCCGGCAAAATCAATTTCGACGAGTTCGCCGCGATGCCGCTTTGCTATTTCGGCGTGTTTTCATACGGGTGCGCGCGCCCGATATTGTGGCTTTTAGTCGGGTTTGCGCTGTTTAGGGTTTTCGACATCTTAAAACCCTTCGGCATAAAGAAAATCCAGAATTTAAGCGGGGGCTTGGGCTGCGTTATGGACGATGTCGCGGCGGCCGCGGCGGCGTGCCTAATCTTAAACATCATAAAAATTTTCGTTTAAAAAAGAGCTTCGCGCAGGCCGAGTAAATATGGAAAAATCCCTGCTTACAAAATTTGTGCCGGCAAGCGCGGAGGAAATGCGCGCGCGCGGCTGGAGCGAAATCGACATTCTCATAATCTCGGGCGACGCCTATGTGGACCACCCGAGCTTCGGCTCGCCGCTGATAGCAAGAATCCTTCTGGACGCGGGCTTTAAGGTCGGGATTATCCCACAGCCGGACTGGAAAAACCCCGAATCTGTAAAGATTTTCGGAAGGCCGAGGCTCGGCTGCGGGGTGTCGGCGGGCAATATTGACTCGATGCTAAAAATCTACACCGCAGGCCGAAGGATGCGCCGCGAGGACATGTATTCGGAGGGCGGCAAACCCGGCAAATGCCCGCCGCACGCCTCGGTTGTGTACGCGCAGCTTGCGCGCAGGGCGTTCCCCAAGCTGCCTGTAATTTTGGGCGGGGTGGAGGCAAGCCTGAGGCGCGTAGCCCACTACGACTATTGGCAGGATAAAATGCGCCCGTCAATGCTTGTAGATTCCAAGGCGGATCTGCTTTGCTACGGCATGGGCGAGCTTACCATGCTCGAAATTTTCACCCGCCTAAAAGAAAACAAGCCGCTTGTGGGCATACGCGGCACTTGCCGATATTTGGGCGGCAACGAAAGCGCGGAGTTCGACGCCTCAAACTGCGTCGAGCTTCCCTCCTACGAGGAAATCTGCCAAGACAAAACCGCCATTATGCGCCAAACCGTAATGGTCGAAAGCGAAATGAACCCATGGAACGGCAGGCGGCTAATCCAGCGCACAGGCGGCAGGATTCTGCTTGTGGAGCCTCCGCGCCCGCCGATGACGTCTTCGCAGTTCGACAAATTTAGCGAGCTTCCCTTCACCCTTTTGCCGCATCCCTCCTACCGCGAAAAAATCCCCGCCTGGGAAATGATAAAAGACTCCATAACCGTCGTGCGCGGCTGCCCCGGCGGCTGCGCGTTCTGCGGGCTGGTCTCGCACCAGGGCAGGCACTTGGTTTCGAGAAGCCCCGAAAGCGTCGCGCGCAGCGTGGAAAACCTTGCAAAGCAGCCGTTTTTTAGGGGGACAGTAAGCGACCTCGGCGGCGCGGCCGGCAACATCTACCGCCACCGCCCCAAAGATTCGGAAATTTGCAAAAAGTGCCGCCGCTACTCCTGCATCTTCCCCGCGATGTGCAAAAACTACGCCGCCGACGAAAATCCGCTTATCGGCCTTTTGGACGCGGTAAAATCCGTAAACGGCGTAAAGCATGTCTTTATACATTCGGGAGTGCGCCTCGACCTTGCCTTGATGCAGCCGCGCCTTACGGAAAAAATCATACGCGACCACGTTTCAGGCCAGATAAGCGTGGCGCCCGAGCACCTCGACGGCGAAGTCCTGCGGCTCATGCGCAAGGGGAAGGAGGGCGAGTTTGAAAAATTCAAGGAGATTTTCGACCGCGTAAACGCCCAAACGGGCAAGAAGCAGTACATGGTGCCGTACT
>JAGBOM010000361.1 GCA_017633865.1 Opitutales bacterium | reverse complement strand
TACTATCTGGCAGTGATACAGGTTTGTGAGATTTTAATAGAGCCAATATTTCAGTTCTTTCTTTCCTTTGCGTTACGAGATGTTTTGCATTCAACATACATTTGTTTATTTGATAACATCCTTTAGGAGTTGCGGCGACCAATTCTCCTGTCTCTATATTTTCAAATATATGTTTGCCATAGTCTATTTCCTCGCACGGATTTATAAACTCAAACCCTTGTTTCTTCATTTTGGGACTCGGCCATTCTTCACCTTTAGCCAAATTACAAGATCTTGACGCCAACATTAAATTTTTATACGAATGAGCTTTCTTTGGAAATTTCTTTTTAGGTTTAAAATGATCAACTTCCATGCAAGTTTCGCCACCTGCAAGATCAGTATGCACCAAGGAATAAGCGCATCGCCCTTTAAAATCTTTCATCAAATGTGGAAACGCCTTTTCTCTATAATTAGCGTCCGTACAATGTATTCGCGGGTTACTCTTTTTTATTCTACCCGACATATTTTTTATAATTTTTAAGGGCAATAATTAAATCTTGGGCCGCCTTTTCCCGCTTCATTTCGGCAATTATTTCATCAGCCGACATAGGCGACTTAAAAAGTTCCCTTGCTTCCGTAAGCTCTCTTAGCTCTACAAGCTCATCTTTGCTTGCACTACCTAAATATTCCTTGACAAACAGTTTTTCAAATCTGCGCTCCAATTTGCTTGTCCACTTTTCATATTGTTGAGGATTTACGGGGATGGGAGTTTCTTCCGTCGTATCGACTTTTTTTGTTGAAATATTCCCGGATTCAAATGCAACCATATCCGTGTTTGAGAAGATATCATCCGAAATCTTACATTGTTCGCACTTGGAACTTCCAGCTACCGCAGTAGCGGCAATAATAAAGCGTGTAGCAGAGTTTAACCCATTCATTACTTTTCGCTTTCTGTGCTTATTTGTTCCAATTCACCCAATAATTTTTCAATAAAAGATTTATGAACAATCGCATTGCTTTTGAATATAGCTACAATAAATGCGTCGTCATAATCCAAAACACTTTGCTTTTTGTTAATCGGATCTTTTACCTTTTTAGATAACTGAAATAAAGAGAAGCCTCCCAAAGTTATTTCGGATGTTTCAGGATTTGTATTCGCGTGGATAACTTCGACGTTTCTCGGATCGGAAAAAACAAAGGTAGGCTCGTTAAGATCCTGTGAGACTTCTTTCCTTGAACGCAGATACTGCCAAAAAGAATCCCTGTTAGCCTTTAAACTTGAATCCAATATTGTATATGACTTTGAATAAATTATAGAACCGTTTAGATCCTTCAACAGAAAGGCGAACAAAATAATATTGCCTATATGTCTCACGCTATAGGCATTAAATGCGCCTGAAAAGTCAAAATATCCCGTCTTAAAATTTAGGTTAATTGATTTTGAGTCAGATGCCATATTTAAATCCTTTCTGCAGTATATTATGGTGTTAATTTAAGTAATTTTTTTCATTACAGGCAATAAAATTACATGGCAGCTTTAAAATTTTGTAAAAAGAGAGTAAATTTCTCTTGTTTTTCAATTCTTTTGTGCCGTTCTTTATCTATTATATCGGCGTGGGGCGCAAAAATCGCATATTTTTGCAAATTTTTTGCCGGATCGGGCAGAATGTAAGTTTTTTCAAAAAACTGTTGACAGCAGGGCTATTTCTTCGAGGGCTAAATTAGCTTTCAGAAATTCCGTTTTTCTACAGCGTCTTTGAGACTTAAAAGCGCCAAAAAATCCATATATAGAAGCTTTAATATCCGGAATCGCGACTAACAATGGCTCTCAGCGTTTCTCCGTTCCTTTCAGAATTGACCGTTTGCGGGAGGCTGTAAGGCACTGCGAACTTAACGCGAGAAACGGTAGAGGTTTGTTTTTCAGCTTCTGCGCCCGCGCCGCCGCCAAAGAAACCGCTAAATACTCCTACTTTAACATCGCTGCCTTCCTTGCCGCTAACGGTAAGAGCAATATCAAATTCCGCGCGGCAAACCAAATCGCCGCGATCATAACCAACAGGCTCTTTAATCTTCCCGCGGACCTCAGGATTTATCCGTCCGCCAAGCATTTCAATTTCCGCATTGGCTTTTTCCGCGCCCCTAACGATTCCAACGAGAACATCTGAGACAAAATCTTCAATCGCAATAAATTCGTTTCTCATATGTTATGCCTATTTTACTTTTTGGAGATTTAAATCTTTTCAAGAAGCTTTAGCTTATAATTTTCGTCTCGTTTCAAGTTGAAATACTCGAATGTAACAAAGCCTAAGACCGTCCACCAGTTTTTGTAAGAATGGGGAAGCAGCCTGTATTCAGGGAAGCAGCAATTTGTCGCGTCATCGACCATGTGGACGGCGATTGCAAAATATCGCAATACGGGTTTGGGAGTGTTTTTTATCAGGTCTTTTACTTCGTCCAAGGTTTTGCATTTGGCGAGATCTTTGCAAAAGCTAAGCATCTTTGGCGCGGAAGAAATGGGAGCTTGCGAATGGTTTACACCTTTTATTCCCTTCAATAATATGCCCAATATAACGCTTTGTTTCTGGAGATTATTTAATGCTTCTTCGTTTATTTCATTCATAGTTTTTCCATTCATAAGATTTATTTATCTGTCTATGAATGAAATTTTGGCATATTTTTGTTCAAAGTGGAACACTTTTTTTAAATTTTTTTTAACATGCTTTTTAGCCCGGCTTTAAGCATCTCTATCTTTTCTTCCGCAATAAGCGCTCTGTCCCGCCAATGTTGGGTAGATTCATTTTCTCCGTTAGCGGAATTTTCCCCAGTCATAAGCCATTCTACGCTAACGCCAAAATGTTTTGCCATTCTTAGCAAAGGCCAACTTTTCGGTTCGCTGCG
>JAGBOM010000360.1 GCA_017633865.1 Opitutales bacterium | reverse complement strand
CCCCCCCCCCCCCCCCAATCAAGATTTCCGAGTCCGCTTCAATATGTCTCTTGACAGAACTTCGCGCGGATTTTATAAAAAATCGAAATTCCATAAATATGCTTAAACGCCTTATAAAAAATATGTTTTGCGCCGCCGCCGGGATCGCCGCGATACCCGCCGCCAACGCCTCCGCGGCGCCCGAAGACAATTCCTACGTTTGGGACGATATCGAAACGTTCCGCATAAACAAGGAGCCGCCGCGCGCGTTTTTTACGGTTTGCGAAAATTTCGCCGCCGCCATTAAGCCTATATCGGCCGACGGGCTTTTTTCGATTTACACCCCCGCAAGCTACAAAATTCTTAACGGCGAATGGAAGTTCTTTTTCGCCGAAAGCCCCGGCCAAATAAAGCGGGAATTTTTCCTGCCGAACTTTGACGACTCCGCCTGGAGCATTATCGACGTTCCCAATTCGTGGCAATGCGCGGGCTTTGACAGAATCTTCTACTGCAACAACCCCGCGGAATTCCAGTTCGACCTTGAAGGCCGCCGTATTAAGGGCTACGACGACGGCTCTTTGGACAACCCCCCCGAGTCCGTCCTGAACCCGCGCATACCGGAAATCCACCGCCGCGAGGCCGTTTACCGCCGAAGCTTTACTCTGCCCGAAAGCTGGGCGGGCAAGGAAATCTACATAAGGTTTAACGGCGTAAGCATGGGCTTTAACCTTTTTATTAACGGGCAAAAGATAGGCTACAGCGAAGACTCGTTCACGCCCGCCGAGTTCGACATCTCAAAATATTTGCGCGCGGGCAAAAACTCGATTGCGGTCGAGGTCTTTAAAACCCCGACAGGCGCGTATTTTGAAATGCAGGACATGCCGCACATGGCGGGCATCATTCGCGACGTCATGCTGATTGCCCGCTCAAAGCTTCACCTGCGCGACTATTTCGCCCGGGCGAGTTTTTCCGAAGGCTTGAAAAGCGCGGCGATAGATATTTCCGCCGAAATTGTAAACACGTCCGCAAGCCCCTCTGACGAAGCGGTTTTGGAGGCGTTTTTAACGGACGAAAGCGGAGCGGTTTTCGGCGGCGGGGCGCTGTTTAAAAAGCGGCTGGGCGCCATAGGCGCGGGGCAAAGCGTCAAGGTTCAGGCGGCGGCGGGCGTAAAAAGCTTCAAGCTTTGGTCGCCCGACAAGCCCAATTTGTACGGCATAGTCTTTAAACTTTCAAACGCTGACGGCACCGAAATAGAGAGCGTAAGGGCGGATTTCGCCTTCAGAAAATTCGAGATTTCGGGGCGCGACATAAAGCTCAACAATTCGCCGCTTTTTTTAATAAAGGGCGCAAACCGCCACGACTGGAGCCCCGACAAGGGCAAGGCATGCTCCTTAAAATGGATGAAGCTCGACGTCGAGCTTATGAAGCGCGCCAATGTCAACGCCGTACGAACCTCGCACTACCCGAACGACGATTTGTTCTATATGCTCTGCTCGCGCTATGGGATTATGGTTTTGGACGAATGCAACCAGGAGCAGCACGGCTACCGCAACACGGGCCCGCTCGACTTCGACAAGTTTATTCCCGCAAGCGTCGACCGCATGAAAAACATGGTGCTGCGCGACAGAAACGTCCCCTGCGTTTTCGCGTTTTCGCTCGGCAACGAGTCGGCGGGGAGGGTCGTGAAGGGGCACGGCGACATGGCGCGGGTTGTCCGCGAATTTGCGCCGCTGCATTTCGTCCATTCCGAGGCGGAGGTTTCGCAAAAAATGTCGGGCAAAGGCGGCTTTTCGGACTTCGCCTCGCCCATGTACGGCGGCGTCGACCGCATGAAGGCCTATCTAAATTCCGAAAGTACAAAATGCCCGTTTTTCTTTTGCGAATACGCCCACGCCATGGGCAACTCCATCGGCAACCTGAAGGGCAAGTGGGACTTAATCCGCGCCCATCCCGACCGCCTCCACGGCGGATTCATTTGGGACTGGGTCGACCAGGCTCTCTACCTGCCGCGCGAGGGCGACCCCTCAAAGCTCTATCTTTCCGACGGGCGCGACTGGAAAACATCGCCTTCGGCAAACAACTTCTGCCAAAACGGAATAGTGTTTGCCGACCGCTCCTACTCCGCAAAATATTACGAGGTCCGCAAGGTTTACCAGGACTTGCAAATTAGCCAAGCCCGCAACTACGAGGACGGCGCGGGCTCGGTTGACGTTAAAATTTCAAACGAGTTTTTCGACACCGATTTAAACGAATTGTCGGGCGAAATATCGGTGTCGAAAGACGGCGTTGAAATCGCGAAGGCAAAGCTGCCCGTGCTGGATTTGCCCGCGGGCAAAAGCGCGGAGTTTAGTCTTCCGCTCCCGAAGGCCGATATGTCGGGCGCGGGGGAATACGCCTGCTTAATTTCGTTTAAAAGAAAAAATCCCGCAGCTTTTGAATCGAAATCGGAAGCCGCGGCCTCCGGGCAAATTTATCTTAAAAAAGTTGCGGACTCCCGAAAGCCGCAGCCGATTCGCGGGGGCTTTGTTTCGGCGGGCGAAACCGCCGGCACTCTCTTGGTAAAGGCGGGCAAGGCCGAGATTTTGTTCAACAAAAAAAGCGCGGAGCTCGAGTCGCTAAAATTCGGAGGGAAACCGATATTGACGTCGCCGCTGCGCTTTGACATTTCAAGCGCGTTTATCGACAACGAGGCCTTCGGCGGGGCGTGCGCCCGCGCGGAAAAAAACTTCGGCCTCGACCGCCTAAAGGAGTTCGGCGCGGAAATTAGAACCGAAATACTCGGCAAAAACGCCCTGCGGGTTTTCTGCAAAAAACGCTTCGCAAATCCCGACGGAATGGGGTTTGCCGCGGAGTTTGTCTACACCGTTTTGCCGGACGCAAAAATAATCGCGGACGTTTCCGTACGCAAATTGAACGACACTCCGCGCGAGCTCGACCTGCCGAGAATTTCGGCAACCATGGGGCTAAGCCCGAAGCTTTCCGAAATCGAGTATTTCGGCAGGGGGCCCTTCGCGAATTATTGCGACAGGCTAAGCGCGGCCTATTTGGGCAGATACCGCGCGGGCGTTTCGGAATTTTTCGAGCCCTTCACCCGCCCGCAGGACACGGGCAACCGCGAGGAAGTGCGCTGGCTGCGCGCGGGAAATTCAAAGGGGGAGGGCGTTTTGATTCGCTCGTTAAAGGGCAATCTTTCAATGGCGGTTTTGCCGTACACCCAGGCGCAGCTAAAGGCCGCCAAGCACCCGCACAACCTGCCCGAGCCGAGCCAAACAGAGCTTAGGGTCTCTCCTTTTGCGAGGGGGCTTGGCAACGCCTCCTGCGGGCCGCAGACGCGCGAAAAGTTCAGGCATTATTTTAAGGGGGGCGTGTCTTGGAGCTTTGAGATTTGCCCCTTTAGCTCGTTTTCGGAAAAAGTTTTGGGGAATCTTTTGAGGCCGATTGACTCCTCGTATTTTTACGAATTTCCTCCCGCGCCCGAAAATTTGCGCGACGAAAGCGTTTTTAAGCCGTTTAAGGGCTCGCTCGTTTCTGGAAACGCGAAAGTTTCGTACAGCTCCGTTGACCCGCAATGGTCTCCGAAGCGGGACACGCTTCTTGCGGGCGGCGGGGGCGCGTTCGCCTTCCACACGAAGAAGGAGGCGAACCCGTTTTTAATATTGGAGCTCGCCGGGCCCTTTAACATTACGGGAGTCGAAATTTTAAACCGCTCCGACGACCAGGGCTCCAGAACTTCGCCTCTTGCCATGTATTTTTCGGAGGACGGCGAGACGTGGAGCAGGGTTTGGGGATCGTCAAAATGCCTGCCGCGCTGGAGGATTTTATTCGAAAATCCCAAGCGCGCGAAATTCGTAAAAATCGTTCTTGAGAAGACGGAGTTTTTCCACCTGAAAGGCTTGAAGGTTTACGGGGAGCAGGGCGCTTTTTAGGCGGGCAAAACTCCGAAAAAAGAATCCCGAGCCTCTCTCGCGGAGGATTCGGGATTCTTTTTTTGCGCGGGTTGGAGGAGCTTAAAAATATTTGATGTAGGCTTTTTCGCGCAGGCGCTCGACCATTTTTTGGCTCGCCTCCTTCGCGGTTTCGGCGGCGAGCTCGGCCTCGATTTCGGGGCGGACCTGGTCTATAGGCAGCGTCCCCGCCGCGGTTCTTTCCTCCACTTTTATAATATAGGCGTAGTTCGAGAGCTGGACGGGCTCGTTCACTTTGCCTATCGGGGCTTCAAAAACAATCTTGTCGAGCGCGGGCTGCAGCTGCCCCCTGGCGTAGGCGGAGCCCGCCTTGCCGCCGTTTTTGGCGTATTCGTCGACGCTGAATTTTTTTGCGGCGTCTTCAAAGCTCATGCCCTTCGATATTTCGTTAACCGCGTTTTTTGCGGCGGCGAGAGCCTCTTCGGGGGTGTCCGCCGAGACCGTTATTTGCGAGATTTTCGCGGATTCCGGCCTGTGCCACTTTTGCTTGTTCTTCTCGTAAAACTCCTGAATCATGACGGGGGACACTCCGGACATGTTCGCGAGAAACTGCCTTTTTACGACGTTTATTATTATGCTTTCCTCAAGGTCTTTGCGGTAGCTTTTTACGGTTTTGTTTTGGGTTTGAAGGTGTTTTAAGAACGCGGAGCGGTCGTTGTTGAACTTCGTTTTAATGTCGTCCTCGAGGGCGGAGTCTATGACGGATTCGGGTATGGCCATGCCCCTGTCGTGAAAGTATTTTACGATTAGAACCCTGTCTATCATGTCCTGCAGGACTCTCGACGAGAACTCGTTGTATTTTTTTTCAAAATCCTGCGCGGACAAGGAGGCCTTGCGGAGGCTCGGAATGTAGGGGGCTACGGCGCGCGCAAGCTCGTCGCGCGTAATGGAGACGTCTTCGACGTTCGCGACGATTGTGTCGTAGCCCACGACCTTTTCGCTTTTGGCGCGCGCGGGCAGAAGCTGGGCGTTTAAGGCCGCGGCGGCGAATATCGCCGCGGAAATTGCTAAGGCTTTTATTTTCATCAAATTTTACGGGATTATTTGCGCGTAGTCTTGACTTTTCGCGGGCAAAGCGCAAACACAAAATCACGAGCGCCTTCGGGGGCTTGAAAAGCTCGGCAGCGTGTATTTCAGGAATTTTAGAATTTCGTCGAGCCGCGCTTTTGACGTGTTTTTTTGCAGCACGGGGAAGTGCCCGTTGATTTTTACGTACTCCACGGCGGCGGGGTTTGCCTTGCGCAGCTTTAGGGTTTCGCCCTCGGTTTCGACCCGCAGGATTTCGTTTATCTCGGCGTAGATTCGTATTTTGGAAAGCGTTATGAGGGTGGCGGCCTCGTCCGGAATCTTCCCGTAGCGGTCGGACATTTCGCGCTCGATTCTTTCGATTTCCTCGACGCTTGCGCAGAGCTCGAGCCTTCTATAAAGGTCTATTCTAAGCTGCGTTTGCGGTATGTATGATTCGGGTATGTAGGCCTGGAGCGTTTCGGTTTTCGTCCTTTTGATTTTGAGGATTTTGAGCTCCTCGAACATGTCGCTTGCGGACTCTACCGACACGCTTTTTTCCGTGCCCTCGCCGAGCGATATGAAGTCGGGCGCGACGCTTGCGTGTATGCCGGCGGCGGTTTTTTCGCCCTTGAGCCTCGCTATGCTTTGGCGCAAAAGCGAGCAGTACATGTCGAAGCCGACGCCCGAAATGTGCCCGCTTTGCTTCGCGCCCAGAAGGTTGCCGCAGCCGCGAAGCTGGAGGTCCCGGGTGGCGATTCTAAAGCCCGCGCCGGGCTTGTTGTACTGCCTTATCGCGCTCAGGCGCTTGTGGGCCTTTTCGACAACGGCGGCGTGGCGGTGCAAAAGCATGTAGGCGTACGCCCTGCGGGTGAACCTGCCGACGCGCCCACGCAGCTGGTAGAGCTGGGCGAGCCCGAATTTGTCGGCGCCCTCTATTATGATTGTGTTGCAGTTCGGGATGTCGAGGCCGGACTCTATTATGGTGGTGCACACAAGAATGTCGTAATGGCCGTCCATAAAGTCCGACATAAGCTTTTCGAGCTCGCGCTCGTTCATTTGCCCGTGGCCGACTCCGATTCTTAAGTTCGGGAACATCGCGCGCAGTTTTTCCGCGGTGGAGTCTATCGTCTTTACTTTGTTGTGCAGATAAAATACCTGCCCGCCGCGCGCGATTTCGCGCCCGACGGCGTCTTTTACGACCTCCTCGGAATACTCCTTCACGACGGTTTCCACGGGGAAGCGGTTTTTTGGCGGAGTCTCCATAAGGCTTATGTTTTTCGCGCCCATCATGGCGAAGTAGAGCGTGCGCGGAATGGGAGTCGCGCTCATTGTAAGGACGTCGACGCCCTCCTTTATCTGCTTTATGCGCTCCTTGTGCTTGACGCCGAAGCGGTGCTCCTCGTCTATTACCAGCAGCCCCAAATCTTTGAAGGAAACGTCCGCGGCAAGCAGGGCGTGGGTCGCCACGATTATGTCTATCCGGCCCGAGGCGAGCTCCGCCTTTATGCGGTCGTTTTCCCTGCGGGTTCTGAATCTCGAAAGCATTTCCGCCACGACGGGGTAGGGCGCGAAGCGCTCCTTGAAGGTTTTGAAGTGCTGCTGGCAAAGTATGGTTGTGGGGCACAAGACCGCCGCCTGCTTGCCGTCCATAACGCACTTGAAGGCCGCGCGCAGGGCGACTTCGGTTTTGCCGAAGCCGACGTCGGCGCAGATTAGCCTGTCCATGGGCTTGTCGGAGGCCATGTCGGTTTTGACTTCGCCTATGGCGCGGAGCTGGTCGGGGGTTTCGTCGAAGGGGAAGGAGTCTTCAAAGCTTTTTTGCCAGTCGCCGTCGGGGGAAAACGCGAACCCTTTTGCGATGTGCCTTTTCGACTGCATGTCCAAAAGCTCGGCGGCGTAGTCGAGCGCGGCGGTTTCGGCGGCGGTTCTCACTTTTATCCAGGCGCGGGAGTCCAGCCGGGAGAGCTTGGGGCTGCGCTTGTCGAGGCCGATGTAGCGGCTTATCAGGTATGATTTGTGAAGCGGCAGATATAAAACCGCCTCGTCCTCGAATTCGAGCTTCAGAACCTCCTGTTTCGCGCCGTTTTTTATTATGCTTGTTATGCCCCTGTATCGGCACACGCCGTGGGCGAGGTGCACTACGTAGTCGCCCTCGCTCAGCTCGGAAAAATCGAGGAGGGTGTCTACCTCCGCCCGCCTCGAAAGCATTTTGCGGCGGGGGGCCATGTTGGTTTTTTGCCGCCTGCCGAAAATTTCGTTCGCGCCGGAGCAAAGCGCGCCCTTCGCGCCTTTTCCCATTCCGCCCCACGAAAGGCCTATATTGTTTTCCGCAAAATCGACGGCGAATCCGGGCCCGAAAAACGGCTCTATAAATTCGATTTTCGAGGCGTCCGCGCCCGCCTTCCTAAAAAGTTCGGCTATGTTTTCGCGGTCGCCGCCGGCTTCGGCGTCGATAAAAATTTTGTAGCCCGCCGCCTGGTATGAGGCGAGCTTTTTAACGAAGTCGAGCCGCAGCTTTTTTTCGTTTTCGTGCCGCTCGAAGCCGATTGAGTCCGCAGGGTCGGCGGCGCGGTAGATTGAAACGTCCTCGCTGGGGAACGATTTTTTTTCGGCGTTTTTAAAGAGGGCTCCCCCCTCGTCGATTGAGGAAATGGCGCGGCACTTGTCGTCGGGCCTTTCGGCGAAAATGGTTCCGAAATTTTCGTTCGGCGCGGCGGATTTTTCGGGGACGTAAAATAGGGAGGGGTAGCCTGCCGCAAGGCGCGCGGGCTCGATAAAAATCCAGCTCGCCCCCTCTTTTGAGAGGAACTTGTAGGCGGGCTTGAAGTCTTTGGCCTCCGCGCCCGAGTCTATCTCGATTTCCGAAACCGCGGCGGAGTCCGCAAGCTGGGTGTCGGGATTGTAGGGGCGGATGGAGTCTATTTCGTCGCCGAAAAAATCGAGCCTATACGGCGTTTGCGCGGCGATGGGGTAGACGTCGACTATTCCGCCCCTAATCGAAAACTGCCCCGGCCCCTCGCAAAGAATTTCGTTGTAATAGCCGAAATCGACGAGCTTTTGCTTGAGAGCCTCCATCGGAACAACCGAGCCCTTTTTTAAAACCATGCGCTCGGCGTTTGCGGGGGCTTCGCTTAAGAGGGCGGCGGGGGTGGCAAAAATTAAGGTATTGCCCGAGGCCGCCGCGTTTAATGTTCCGACCCTTTCGCAAAACGACTCAAAATAGTCGGGATCCTCCTTATTGGCGTTGTCGGGCAAAATTTTTACGGAGATTGCGCTGTTCGACATCTTTAAGAACGCGCCTGTTCTTGCGAACATCTTTTCGCATTCGCCGAAAGTTTCGCACAAAACGATTTTAACGCCGCCGGTTTTCGCGGCAAGCTCCGCCACGAGCGCGGGGAAGGCCGGCGCGGCTACGTTTGTAAAAATTTCCGCCCCCTGCGGAAGCTTAATCGAAATCATGGCGCGATTTTTTTGAGCGCGATTGCCGCCGCGTTTGTTTCCGCCTCTTTTTTCGACGAGGCCACAGCCGAGCCCATAACCTCGCCGCCGACCAGAACCTCCATCTCGAATTTTTTGTCGTGGTCGGGGCCCGTCTGCGAGGCGAGGCGGTAGCTTACCGGTTTGCCTAATTTAGCGGCGGCCTCCTGAAGCTGCCCCTTCGGGTTTTGCGTGCCGACCATTTCGCCGACGTCCAAAGACGCGGCCTCGTACCAGTCGAGAACTATTTTTTTGGCGTTTTCAAAAGTCGAGTCGAGATAAATCGCGCCGATTAAGCTTTCGAGCGCGTCCTCCTTGGCGGAGGCCACCTCGCGCAAGTGCGAGAGCTTTTTGGGCAGAATCAGGCTTTGAGGAATGCCGAGCCTCTCGGCGAGCTTCGCCAAAAATTTGCCGTGCGTAAGGGCGATTCTCGCGCGGGTGAGGTCGCCCTCCGGCTTGTCGTCAAGCTGGCGGTAGACGAAGTCGCTTATGACGGTCTGCAAAACGGCGTCGCCCAAAAATTCGAGCCGCTGGTTGGACAAAATCCTGGCGTTTGCCATGTTCATCGAGCTCGGGTGCGTCAGCGCGAGCTTTAAAAGCGATTTGTCCGCAAAGACATAGCCGATTTTCGCCTCGAGAATCCCGAACTGCTCCTGCGCGCGCTTCGACAAAATCCGCTTGCGGACTTTTATGCGCTTTTTCAAGGCGCGCCGCTTCATCAGCCCCTTTATGTATCCGCGCAGCGTAATCATTTATTCGCCCCCGACGCCGAATTTTTTGGCGACTTCCTTCGCAAGCTTGTCGTACGCGAACGAGCCTTCGTTGAACCTCGAATGCTCGAAAATCGTGCGGCCAAAGCTCGGAGCCTCCGCGAGGCGGACGGTGCGCGGAATTATAGTCTTAAAAACAAGGCCGCCCAAATGCGTTCTAACCTCGTTTACGACCTGCTTTGAAAGATTCGTGCGGGAGTCGTACATCGTCATTACAATGCCGCCCACCTGAAGCTCGCCTACGCCCGCGTTGCGCAGCTGCTCTACAACCCCCATAATCTGCCCAAGGCCCTCCATGGCCAAATATTCGCATTGCAGCGCGATTAGAAGATAGTCGGAGGCCACAAGCGAGTTCATCGAAAGAAGGCCGAGCGACGGGGGAGCGTCGATTACAATCGCGTCGAATAAATCGGCTTTTTTGAGCGGGGCGATGCACTCCTTTAGGCGCATTAAATAGTTCTCGGCGCCCGAAAGCTCGACCTCGATCGCGGAAATGTCGACTTCCGACGGGATTATGGAAAGGTTCTTCCTGCCGGTGTCCAAAATTTTGTCGGCGGCGGCGCCTTCGCCGCACATGACTTTGTAAAGACTGCCGCCCTGCCTCTTTTCAAGCCCAAGCATGCTTGTGGCGCTGGCCTGCTGGTCCATGTCGATTAAGAGGGTTCTTAGCTTGCGGCGCGCCAGAGCCGCGGAAAGATTTACGGCGGTGGTCGTTTTGCCTACGCCGCCTTTTTGATTGGCGATTGAAAATACTTTTGCTGACATAAGAGTGCTCGGGTGGGAATTTTCTAAAAAATCGGCGGAAATCTTTTTGCGGCCGCCGGCGCATTTTTACATTTTTACATTTTAGTATTGCCAAATATGGCGGCTTGTAAATTCTATTTACAATATTTTTTGCATTTTTACGCGCAAAAACGCGCGAATTTTCGCAAAAAGCAGCCCGTCCCCATAGTTCAATG
>JAGBOM010000359.1 GCA_017633865.1 Opitutales bacterium | reverse complement strand
GGACTTGGCCGTGAATTCGGGGCTTATGGCCGCGCTTTTCGGGACTTGCTCGCTCGGAATATCCAAATTCAGGGCGAAATTCGTGAACCCCTCCGCCTTTTGCGCGATTTGGCTTACTTGGGGCGTAAATATGGCGATGTTTTTAATATGCGCGCTTTTTGTTTTTAAAAGGGGCGTGTCGCCGGCGGGCGCGTATTTTTTAAGGGCGGTTTTGGACGCGCTTTTCACTTCGATGTTCATTGTGGCGTTTGCGGCCTTCGCCGTAAATCTGCATAAAAGCGCGGCTGTTTTAAGCGGCGACAGCGTTTTGGTAAAAGGGGAAGAATGAAAAGGGACGATCCCGCATACGAGAATCGAAACGCCAGAATCTGGACTATTGCGCGGATAATGTCGGCGATGTTCGCCGTTCTCGTTTGCGGAATGTTTTTCAGGCAGATTTTCATGTACGACGCGTATCTCGAAAAGGGCATACAGCAGTCCCGCCAGCGCATAGTAAAGCCGGGGGCGCGGGGCGACATTTTCGACCGCAACGGCAGGCTGCTTGTGGGCAACCGCCCGATGTTTTCGGCGGTCGTTTATTTTAACGGCATACGCTCGGAGTTCCGCAAAGAGTATTGGGACATCAAGCGCAAAACCCTCGCGGAGGGCGGGAAGTTCTCCGTCGCCGAGACGAACCTGAAGGCGCGCGAAAACGTCCTGAACCGCCACGTCTCGAAAATAAACGAAATTCTCGGCTCCGACTACAAGCTCGAAAGCGGGGATTTCAACCGCCACTTTTCCGAAAACCAGCTTCTGCCGCTTCCGTTTATAAAAGACTTGAGCCTCAAACAGCACGCGATTTTGGCGGAGCGCCTCGACGTAAACGGGCCCGTGCAAATCTATACGGACTCCGCACGCTATTACCCCTACGGCGACAGAGCCGCCCACATCTTGGGCTACGTCCGCTCCGAAATCGAGAGGGTCGACGCCGACATTCCCGGCGACAACCTCCACACTTTCGTATTCAAGGGCAACGTCGGCAAAAAGGGGCTTGAAAAGGCTTTTGACGACAGCCTTTCGGGGCGGGTCGGCGCGGAAATCTGGGTTGTCGACAAAAACCGCAACCTCTACGACCTTGTCGAGGACATCAAGCCGCAAAAGGGCGAATCCATATACTGCTCGATAGACATCGACCTCCAGTGCGTCGCCGAAGACGCCCTCCAGGGGCGCAAAGGCGCGGTTGTGGCGCTCGACGTTAAGACGGGCGAAATCCTCGCCATGGCAAGCAGCCCGACCTACGACCCGAATACAATTTCGCCGCGAATGAGCGTTGAAATCGACCGCGAAATCAGCGCGAAGGGCGCGTGGCTCAACCGCGCGACCCAGGGGCTTTACCCTCCCGGCTCGACCTTTAAAATCGTGACGGCCGTTGCGGGCGTGAAAAGCGGCGCGATAGACGAAAACACCATGGTCGAATGCACTGGCTCGTGCAAGGTGGGCAATAAAATCTTCCACTGCCACAACCGCTTCGGGCACGGATACGTTAATTTGTCGGACGCCATATCGAAAAGCTGCAACGTGTTCTTCTACGAGCAGGGGCTCAAAATGGGCATAGAGCCCATTGCCGAAGCCGCAAAAACTTTCGGGCTCGACTCCGACCCGGGCATAGAGCTTGTAGAAAATTCGTGGAGGCACTCGATTGTGGCCTCCCCTGAATTCAAGCGCAAATACCGCAAAATCGAGGGCGGGTGGTCTTTGGGCGACACCGCGAACACGGCCATAGGCCAGGGCTACATGCTCCAGACGCCGCTTCAGATGGCGTGCTTTGCCGCAAGCTTCGCGAGGGGCGAAACCCGCACGAGAGCCTCCATTATCCACAACCCCCAAAGAGTCGCCGACGCCAAATACCACGGCGCGAAAAAAATCGACATTTCTCCCGAAATGTACGAGGCAATCCTAAACGGCATGGAGCGCGCCGCAACCGAGGGCACCGCTAAAAAGGCCAAGATAGACTGGCTTAGAATGGCGGCAAAATCGGGAACCGCCCAAATCAGGCCCTTAGGCAAGCCCCTTACTCTCGCGTGGATGATAGCGTTTGCGCCGGTCGAAAAGCCGGAAATCGCAATAGCGGTAATTATCGAGGGCGAAATCCCAGGCGACGCCTCCGGCGGCGCGACCGCGGGGCCCGTAGTCCGCGACGTTTTCGAGGAGTATTTTAAGGGCAAGCGCGAGGCGGAAAATTGAAATATGGAAAAGATTTTTAGAGTGGCGACAAGGTCGAGCCCGCTTGCTCTTAGGCAGGCGGAAATGGCCGCGGCGTTCCTTTCAAAAAAAATCCCGAACTCAAGATTCGAGATTTTGCCGATGAAAACCACGGGCGACAAGAGCCTTGAATGGTCGCTCGAAGCCCGCGGCGGCAAGGGGCTTTTTACGAAGGAGCTTGAGGACGCCCTGCTTTGCGGGCGCGCCGACATCGCCGTGCACTCCGCAAAAGACTTGCCCGTTTCGCTCGCAGAGGGCCTCGCAGTATCGTGCCTCTTGCCGCGCGACGACTGCCGCGACGTTTTAATACGCAAAAATTCGTCGGATAGTTTGAGGCTAATTTCGACCGCGAGCCCGCGCCGCCGCGCCCAGCTTAAAAAGCTATTTCCCGAGGCGGAATTTACGCAAATTAGGGGCAACGTGGGCACCCGCCTGAAAAAAATCCTCGAAGGCGAAGCGGACGCCACAATGCTCTCGGCGGCGGGGCTCGACAGGCTCGGAATCGCCGCTTATGAAGGCTTGGGCTTTGAAAGGCTGAGCCTTGACAAATGCGTTCCGGCGGCCGCGCAGGGCATAATCGCAGTCCAAACCAGAACCGCCGACGCGGAGTTCTTCGGCAAATTTAGCGACGCTAAAGCGGAGCTTGCCGCAAGCCTCGAGCGCGGGTTTTTGTCGGCTCTTGGCGGGGGCTGCCAAACGCCCTTCGGCGCGAATTTCGACGGCGAATTTTTCAGAGTCTACCACGAAAAAACGGGATTTTTGAAATTCGACTTCTCGGGATTTTCGGAGGAAGATAAAATGCTCGCCGCCGCCAAAAACTGCGCTAAAAAAATTCTTGATATGTAGCGGGGGCGGATTTTAGTTCCGCCCGTTTTAGCCGCGCCTATTTTTTGCCCGCCTGCGGGAAAAACTCCGCCGCCAAAATTTCTATAAGCTTTTTCGCGAGGCGGCTTTTGCTGTCTTTGCCCAAATCGATTTCGCGGCCGTCCTTAAAAATAAGTGAGATTTCGTTTAAGTCGGCGGCGAAGCCCGAGCCGCTTTTGGAAACGTCGTTGGCGGCGATTGCGTCGAGATTTTTAGAGGCGAGCTTGCCGCGCGCGTAGCTTTTTACGTCGTTTGTCTCGGCGGCGAACCCCACTAAAATCTGGTTTTTGCGTATTTTTGAAAGCTCGCGCAAAATGTCGGGAGTGGGCTCGAACTCGACCGCCATATTAAGCGACTCCTTCTTGACCTTGGCCTTGGATTTTTTCTTGGGGCGCATGTCGCTTACGGCGGCGGTCATAATCAAGATGTCGCATTCGCCGAATAGGGCGAGGGCGCGGTTAAGCATGTCGTCGGCGCTTACGACGTCGAAAACCTCGATTCCCTCGGGCTTTTCAAGCGATGTCGGGCCGAGAATGAGCGTTGTTTCCCAGCCGAAGCCGCGCGCGGCCTTGGCGATTTCAACGCCCATTTTGCCGCTTGAGGGATTGCTTATAAACCTTACCGGATCAAAATATTCCCGCGTCGGCCCCGCGCTTACAAGACACCTTATTTTCTCCATTTTTTAAGTGAACGACGTATTTATATTCGAGTCAAAGAGATTTTTATGCGAAAAACGGAAAATTTTGCGTTGACAAACCTTCCGCAAATCAAATGATTATCTAATTTTTAAAAGACTATATAAAGATGGCTAACAAGAAATCATCCAAGAAAGACATTCGCAAAACGGCAACCCGCACGGCGCAAAACCGCACCGTCCGCAGCCGCATCAAGACTTTGTCCAAGGCCGCCGCGAAAGCTGAAGGCGCCGAAAACATCAAGGCTTCAGGCGCGAGGCTCGCCTCGGCGGTAGACAAGGCCGTTAAAATCGGCGTAGTCCACGCGAACAAGGCAGCCCGCATTAAAAGCCGCGCGGCCAAGGCTCTAAACGCGGCCTCCAAGTAATGCCGCAATGGTTTTTGCGCGCCACGTGTCCGAGAGGGCGGTGGCGCTTTTTTGCGCTATAATAAAGAATGCCGCAGACGCTTAAAATAGGCTTTCCGGCGGGGCTTTTGGGCGAAAGCCCCGAAAGGCTCGACGTGCTCGAGTTTAGGCCGAACCGCTTTGTGTGCGTAAATAAGCCCGCAAAAATATTTATGGAGGCCGACGGCGTAGCCGAAGCCCCCAAAACGCTCATAGGCGCGATAAAAGAGCAGGACGGCAAGCCCGAATTCGAGCGCATCGGCTTGAAAAACCCCGCAAGCGTTTTCGTTCTCGACCCCGAAATTTCGGGAGTTGCGCTCATATCCTGCGGCAAAGAGGCCGCCGCCAAACTTCGCAACAGCTTCGGCAGCGAAGGCTTCCAATTCGAGTTTCTGGTTTTGAGCGAGCGCCCCCTCGGCGAGGTCGAGGAGCTCGTAAACCTTCCGATGCTGCGCCACGAGTCGAACCCCAGAATGATAGTTTCGCACCGCTTCGGCAAAAAGGCCAAAACCGCCTTCGAGCTGAAGGAGGATTTCGGGCAGTGGCAGCTCTGGTCGGCAAAAACGAACTACCTTCGCCGCCACCAAATTAGGCTGCACGCCGCCGAGGCGGGCTTAAGACCCGTCGGGGAGGACACCTACGTGCGCGTGCGCAAAATTTTCGTCTCAAAACTGAAACGCGGGCAGTTCAAGGGCGAGGACGAAACCCCTATGTACGACAACGTCGCAATCCACCTCTCAAAGCTCTCCTTTAATTTTGAGGGCGAAGATTTTGAAATTGCCGCGCCGCTTCCCAAGCGGTTTGAATATATGCTTAAACGCCTGCGCTCGATTTAGCGCGTCCACTTTCCTCAAAAAATTTTTTTTCCGCAAAACGCGGGCGCAAAAAAAGGCGGGGCTTAAAAAGCCCCGCCAAATTTTTTACGCCGCAAGACGCCCGATTAGGCCTTGTTGTCCGAACCGAGAACGTTTACAATTTTGTGCATGTAAAGCTTCTTCAATTCGTCGCGGGCGGGGCCGAGGTACTTGCGGGGGTCGAATTCCGCGGGCTTGGTCGCCATAACCTTGCGGACGGCGGCGGTCATCGCCAAGCGGCCGTCGGAGTCGATATTGATCTTGCAGACCGCCGACTTCGCGGCTTCGCGGAGCTGCTCTTCCGGAATGCCGACTGCCGACTCGAGCTTGCCGCCGTACTGGTTGATTTCCGCGACGTATTCCTGCGGAACGGAGGACGAGCCGTGCAAAACAATCGGGAAGCCCGGTATGCGCTTTTCGACTTCCTTGAGAATGTCGAAGCGTAGCGGGGGCGGAACAAGTATGCCCTTTTCGTTGCGGGTGCACTGCTCGGGCTTGAATTTGTACGCGCCGTGAGAGGTGCCGATGGAAATCGCCAAAGAGTCCACGCCCGTCTTCTTTACGAAGTCTTCCACTTCCTCGGGGCGGGTGTAGGAGTGCGTCTCGTGCGAGACTTCGTCCTCAATGCCGGCCAAAACGCCGAGCTCGCCCTCGACTGTAACGTCGTACTTGTGGGCGTATTCGACAACCTTCGCGGTGAGCGCGACATTGTCGTCGTAAGAGTGGGCGGAGCCGTCTATCATGACGGACGAGAACCCGTATTCTATGCACGACTTGCAAAGCTCGAAAGAGTCGCCGTGGTCGAGGTGCAGGACTATCGGAACATTGAAGCCGAGCTCCTTGGCGTATTCGCAGGCGCCTTGGGCCATGTAGCGCAAGAGCGTCTGGTTCGCGTATTTGCGGGCGCCGCTTGAGACCTGCAAAATAACGGGAGATTTCGTTTCGACGCAAGCCTGCACGATGGCCTGCATCTGTTCCATATTGTTGAAGTTAAACGCAGGAATTGCATATTTGCCAGCAAAAGCTTTTTTGAAAAGCTCGCGCGTGTTAACCAATCCGAGTTCTTTATAAGATACCATAGTGATTTATTTTGGTTTAAAGGCTGAAAATTAAAGCCGATTGCAAATCCAATGCAACATTTTTTTCGCAAACGCCCCGATTTTTAAAATCGCCCAAAGGCGCTTTTTCCCGCCCGAAGCGGCAAACCCCGCAAAGAATCCTGCGACCCTCCGCGGCAAATCTTTTTTTGTTTTGCCGCTTTCCAAGGCGCTTAAAGAATCTTGAAAACCGTTCGGCAAATTTTATATCGGAAGTATGGCAATAAAAATGGCAAGCTACGGGGAAATCGTCTGGGACGTTTTTGGCGGCTCCAAAAAATTGGGCGGGGCGCCGCTGAACTTCGCCTACTTTTGCGCGAAAGCCGGCGCGGACTCGTTCGTGATAAGCGCGGTGGGCTGCGACGAGTTGGGAGACCGCGCCCTCGAAACCGCAAAAATCGCGGGAGTCAATATAGACTATGTCGCCCGAAGCGGGTTGCCGACAGGCGAAGTCCTCGTAAAAATGAATCCGGACAAAACCCACAGCTTTGAGATTTTGCCCGCCCGCGCCTGGGACGCAATTTCCATTTCCCCCCAAACAAAAGAGCTCCTAAAAACCCTCGACGCCTTCGCCTACGGCACCCTTTGCCAGCGCTCCGCCCGAAGCCGCGAAAGCCTCGCCGAGGCGCTTTCGCTCCTGCCGGAAACCTGCCTAAAAATTTTCGACGCCAACATTAGGCAAAACTTTTATTCAAAAGAAATCGTCGAAAGTTCTGCAACCCGCGCCGACTTTCTAAAAATCAACGAGGACGAGCTCAAAATTTTTCGCGAAATGTTTTCCGTTTCCGAAAACTCCGCCGAGGCCGCAATAAAAGCTATCGCAAAACGCTTCGGCTTAAAATGCGTGGTTCTTACGCTCGGCGGCGACGGCTTTGTAATCTTAAATGGCGGCGAAATTTTTTGCGGCAAGAGCCTGCCCGTAAAAGTCGCCGACACCGTCGGGGCGGGGGACTCCTTCCTCGCTACGTTCGCTGTCTGCCTGCTCCAAAATAAGACTTTAAAGGAATGCGCGGCCGCGGCGAATAAAACCGCCGCGATAGTGTGCTCGAGAAGCGGGGCGATGTGCCTTTAAATAAAAATAAAAAAATGCTTGCCAAAACGGAATAAATGTGGCGTACTATAAAACTTTCAATTGGGGGTATAGCTCAGTTGGTTAGAGCACTTGCATGACACGCAAGGGGTCTGCGGTCCGAGTCCGCATACTCCCACCATTGAATTTAGGCGATTGCTTTTGTTTTGGCTTTGCGCTTTTGGCGCGGAAGCTCGTAGCTTCGTCAAAAAAAGCTTGGAATGAATGTAAATTCTATTCCAAGCTTTTTTATTCCCCGGCCTGCTTTCGCATCCAAAATCGCTCGCCAAAACCAACGAACCCTCAAAGGCTTTCTTTTTCTTTTTTCTCTCGCTCCTTGTCTAAACGCAAAATCCTACAGCCAAAAACAAGAGAGCACACAACGGTTTTTCTTTTTCTAATTTTTAAATTAACTCTAATTAAAATAGGGGGAAATTTTTTGCAGGCTATCTTGCTGTTTTATTTCGCCTAAATTTACGCGCGCCTTCAAAAATAATTTTGCACAGCAAGAAGTTGACAGGCAGTGTTATGGCGATTGCCGCGAGTTGCGCGAGGTATTTCGACATTCCCGCGCGCACGCATATTTCAAGCACTATCAAATTAAGCAGAACGCTCAACGAGTTCGCCAGAACGTAGTAAGCATAGCTTTTTAGCCATGCCTTTTCGCGGACGGAGAACGTCCAGCTTTTGTTCATAAAAAAGCTGTTTGAAACCGCCGCGCACCACGCCAGAAAAGACGCCGCTAAATACGGAACGCCGCAGTAAAGCAAAGCGCAGTATGCGGCGTAGTTTACCGCCGTATTGACAAACCCGACAGCGGCGAATTTCGCGAACTTTTCCATTTAAAAGCAGCCTTATTTAAACGCGTACACCGTGCAGCTTGAATAGACGTCTTCGGGCAGAAGCTCTATCCCCGCGAAATGCGGGTTGTGGACGGCGTCGGGGAAGTGCTGGGTTTCGAGGCAGAGCCCCGCGTATTTATTATAGACGGCTCCGCCCTTGCCCTTGATGTTGTTTACGAAGTTTGAAGTGTAGAACTGTAGCCCCGGCTCGGTTGTGTAAACCGTCATAGCGCGCTCCGAGCAGGGGTCGTAAACAGCGGCGGCCTCGGCGAAGTCGCCCGACGAGTTGCGCAGGACGAAATTATGGTCGAACCCCCCGTTTGCCGACAAAATCAGGCTGTCGGAGCTTTCCGCGCCTTTGCCTACGGGGGTAAATTTGCGCAAGTCGAGCGGAGTTTTTTTGACGCTTAAAATTTCCCCGGTAGGTATGTATTTTGCGTCGTTTTTTGTGAAGAAGTCGGCGTTGATTTTTACTTCGTGGGCTAAAATGTCGGGCTTTTTGCCTGCGGAGAGGTTGAAGTAGGAGTG
>JAGBOM010000045.1 GCA_017633865.1 Opitutales bacterium | reverse complement strand
CTTAATTCGATGTCGACCTGCGTAAATTCGGGCTGGCGGTCGGCGCGGAGGTCTTCGTCGCGGAAGCACCTTGCCATTTGGTAGTAGCGCTCGACGCCCGCAACCATAAGCATCTGCTTGTACTGCTGGGGCGACTGGCTAAGCGCGTAGAACGAGCCGGGATTCAGGCGGCTGGGCACCAAAAATTCGCGCGCGCCCTCGGGAGTGCTCTTAAAGAGCGCGGGGGTTTCGACTTCGGTGAAGTCCTGCGAGTCGAGATAGTCGCGAATGGCCTTCGCGGTTTTGTGGCGCATTCTAAGAAGCTTGTTGTTGCGCGGCCTGCGCAAGTCGAGAAAGCGGTATTGCAGGCGCAGGTCTTCGTTCACCTTGTCCGCCTGCTCGTCGTCGAGCGGGAAGGGGAGTACTTCGCAGACGTTGTGGACAATCATTTTGCCGCAGTTGATTTCGATGTCGCCCGTGGGCAGGCTTTTGTTTGCGGTGCCTTCCTCGCGCGGGCAGACCTTGCCGAAAACTTGCACTACGCTTTCGCTTCTGAGGCTTTGCGCCTGCTTAAAAAGCTCGGCGTTGTCGGGGTGGAATACTATTTGGGTGATGCCCTCCCTGTCGCGCAGGTCCAAAAACTGCACTCCGCCGTGGTCTCTAAGAGTGTCGACCCAGCCGATTAGCGAGACTTCCTTTCCGGCGTCGGCGAGCCTTAATTCGTTGCAGGTATGTGTTCTTTTCATCTTTTTTAATTAAAAGGTTCGGCGTTGGATTTTCCTCTCCAACGCCTTTGCCTTATCAGGTTTAAATTACAGTTCGTAGGCGGGCAAAACCTGCTCCACCATATTTTTTGAGAGCCTTACGTAGGCGGGCAGCCCGTTTTCGTACGGAACCTGCACTTCGCCCTGAATGAGCGGCAGAATATAGCGGTTAAACTGCGGGTTTATAGACATCTTGTTTTCGCCTATCCAGCTTTCGGGGAATATCTTTTCGACATTCGCGACTTCGCCGAGATCCACAAGGCTCGTCTCGCAGGAGTATTTTTCGGTTTCGCCCCTGACGAGGGTTACCATCTTGCCCGTTTCGCCGTTTACGGCGGCCTTTACCGCGGCCTGTCCGCACAGGTAGGCCTCGTTGGAGTCCGCAAGCGACGAGCAGTGCGAGCCCGCGCGCTGCGCGTGGCCGATTTTGCAGGAGCGCGCCTTTACGCCCGCGAGCGACGTCTGGACGAGGTTTTGCAGATATTCGCCAACGCCGCCGAGCTGCGCGTGCCCGAATTTGTCGATCTTGCCTTCGCTTGCGGCGATGTAGTTGCCGTTAGCGTCCTTAATGCCCTCGCTTGCCACGACGAGGCAGTATTTGTTGTTTTGGAGGCAGTTTTGCACTTCGTCTATAAACGCCTGCGGGTTAAACTCGACTTCCGGAAGCAAAATCATGTGCGGCGGGTCTTGAAGCTGGTTCTTGCGCTTTGCTATCGCCGTTCCCGCGGCTATCCAGCCGGCGTTTCTGCCCATAACTTCGACAATAGAAACAAGGTCGTGGTTGCCCATGCCTTCGTGGTCGGCGGCGAGCTCCCTTATTATTGTGCAGAGATATTTTACCACGCTGCCGTAGCCCGGGCAATGGTCGGTTATGGGCAGGTCGTTGTCGATGGTTTTGGGAATGCCTATTACTCGCATTTCGTAGTTTTCGGACTGCGCGAGGGCGGCGATTTTATTGGCTGAGTCCTGCGAGTCGTTGCCGCCGATGTAGAAGAAGTAGCGGATGTTGTGCGCCTTGCAGACTTCGATAAGCCTCTTAAAGTCCTTTTCCTTAGTGAGCTTGTAGCGGCAGGTGCCGAGGGCGGAGCCTGGGGTGTATTTCAGGCCGCGTATGTTCTGCTGCGATTCCTGCGCCAAGTCGATGAGCTCCTCTTTCAAAATTCCTTCAACGCCGTTTAAACCGCCGTAGATTTCCTCTATGCATTCGTGGTTGAGGGCTTCATTAACCACTCCAGCGAGGCTTGCGTTTATGACAGCCGTCGGCCCGCCTGACTGGGCGACGAGCACGTTTCCTATTAGTGTATTTTCTTCCATATTTTTAGATTTGTAAATTTTTTAGCGTCCATATTTGCCAAAACTTGCGCGCTTGGCAACAATTTTTTCTTTCGAGCGGGCGATTTTCGGGCGTTTTGCCCGGGATTTTTTACTTGTAAAGGCGCGGCGCTTAAAACATTATTGTAAAACACTTTTTATTTGACGAATATGGCGGGCAAATTTTTAAGAATTTTTTGCGCGGCGGCTTTTGCGCACGCGCCTTTTATAGCAGCTTTCTCATCCGCGGCGGCCGCGGAGGAGCCCTTTAACGACATCTCGGTTTTCCGCGTAAATAAAGAGCCTGCGAGGGCGTTTTTCGTTCCCTTTGCGTCGGCGAAAAACGCGAGAAAGCCGCTCTCGGCGGAAAATCCGTACAAAAATTCCGAGTCGGCCAAAATCATAAGCGGAGAGTGGAAGTTCTTTTTCGCAAACTCGCCGGCGGAAGTCTCCCCCGATTTTTTCAGGCCGGGCTTTAACGATTCGTCTTGGAAGACAATCGAAGTTCCGTCGTCTTGGCAGAGCTTCGGATATGACGACATTTTTTACGACAACCACACCCTGCAATTATTTTTCGACAAAAACGGCAAGCCCCTGAAGGGCATTTATAAAGAAAAGGGCGAAACGCTCTCGCAGGCCGCCCGCGCCCCGTTTATCCCCGAAATGCACCGCCAGCGCGGCATATACCGCTCGAAATTCTCGCTTCCGAAATCTTGGGCGGGCAAAGAGGTCTTTATCCGCTTTAACGGCGTCAGAACGGGGTTCAACCTCTACATTAACGGCGAAAAGGTGG
>JAGBOM010000358.1 GCA_017633865.1 Opitutales bacterium | reverse complement strand
GACGGTTTCGCGGGCCTTTCTCGCGGCCTCCCTCGCGCGCGCCGCGTTCAAAGTCTTTTCGATAATCTTCTTCGCGATTTGCGGGTTGGTCTCGAAATAATACTTTAAATTTTCGCCGACAATCTTTTGGACTATGCCGTCAACCTCGCTGTTTGAAAGCTTGGTTTTCGTCTGCCCCTCGAAGCGCGGCTCGGGAACTTTTACGGAGATGACCGCCGTCAAGCCCTCGCGGACGTCGTCGCCCGAGATTGTCATATTTTTGTCCTTCTTCTCGTTGAGAAGGTTGTTCGCCTTGGCGTAGTTGTTTACAACGCGCGTGAGGGCGGTTCTGAACCCGCTCAAGTGCGTGCCGCCCTCGACGTTGAAAATGGAGTTTGCGTAGGCGTAAATCTGGTCGGTGTAGGAGTCGTTGTACTGGAGGGCGATGTCCACCAAAATCCTGCCGCCCGAGGGCGCCTCGGCGTCGCCGTTAAAGGCGATGACGTTTTGGTTTACGACGTTCTTCGCCTTGTTCAAATACATGACAAATTCGGCTATGCCGTTTTTGAAGCAAAAGTCCTCCTCCTTGTTCGCCCTTTCGTCTATCAAGACTATGCGCACTCCCGGGTTTAGGAAGGCCAGCTCGCGCAGGCGCTTCGAGAGGATTTCGTACTTGAACTCGCGGGTCTCCTCGAAAATCAAGGGGTCGGGAAGGAACGTGATTTTTGTGCCCGTGGTTTTTGTGGAGCCGATGATTTCCATCTTGCGGGTCGTCTTGCCCCGAGAGAACTCCATTCTGTAAACGTTGCCGTCCCTGCGAACATCGACGGAAAATTCGATGCTCACCGCGTTCACGCACTTCGCGCCGACGCCGTGCAACCCGCCCGAAACTTGGTACGCGCCCTTGCCGAACTTGCCGCCCGCGTGCAGGTTTGTCATGACAAGCTCGAGAGCGGGAATCTTGTAGACGGGGTGCATGTCGACGGGAATGCCGCGCCCGTTGTCCTCGATGGAGCAGGAGCCGTCCGCGTGGACGACCACCTTGACGCTTGAGCAATAGCCCGCCAGCGCCTCGTCAATCGAATTGTCGACGATTTCGAATACGCAGTGGTGCAGGCCCCTTTCGTGAGTGTCGCCGATATACATGTCGGGGCGCTTTCTTACGCCCTCCAAGCCCTCGAGCTTTTGTATTTTCGACGCGTCGTATTTGTCGTTTATGTTGGTTTCTGACATTTTTATTCGCTTTTATTATTTTATAAATTAATCTTAAAGCTGGAATTTTAAACGGTGGATTTCAGCAAATGAACTTGCCTTCTTTTCTAAAAAATCCGCCGATTCCCCCAGTTTTTTTTGCGCACATATTTATACTATATAGGCGCGTTCAAATTGCAAACTTTTTTAGCAGTTTTTTTGATTTTATAAGCATAAAAACCGCAAGCGCAAGTGCCTAATTTAAAACCATTTATGATTGCGGTTTTCCGCCCGCCAAAAAACTTTTCGCGCCGTTTTAATTTTTCGATAAAACGATTAAAAGAACCGCTGCTAAAAAGAAGAAGAATATTAGCCAAATATATGGGGAAAGAGACTTCGATTTTTTGGAAAACAATTTCAGGCGTTTGTCTTTTATTTGCATTCTAAAACAGCCCTCGGTTGCGTCGCCGTCGTAAAATTTCAATTTTTTGTTTTGCGGAGAGACGTCGTAAAACATCTTGTAAATTGTATTGCCTGAAAAAGCCTTTTTCGTATCGAACGTAAAAACTTCCAAAGCTCCCGCCTCCAAAACAAACGGCAGCTTTCTGTTTGAAACAATCGCGCATTCAACAGGGAAATAAACGAACTCGCTTTGAATTTTTCCGCGCTCTTTTTTTGTCCGCCACTCCGCCGACAAGAAGCCGATTTTTTCAAGCGCCAGCGCTTCCCGCGTTGTGTTCCATATCTCCACGGAAACTTGGCTTGCGATTTTCCCGTCAAGCGAATCAATTTGGAGTGCTGTTTTCAGCTTATAGCGCTTTTTTAAAATTGAAGAAAAAATAATTGCGGCAATTGCGACCAAGAAAATCGCGCCGCCAAAAATTGCCGCAATTTTTTCTATGATATTGGAATGCTTTTCAGCGGAATCAAAATCGCCCGACAAGATTTCGCAAATAGAAAACAGAAAAAAGGCAATGAACAATATAACCCCCAAAAACCTGGCAAAGGTTTCTATCCTCTCCGCGACCAACTTGCCCGCAATTTTCATTTGATGTTTTTTTCCAAACGCAATTCTAATTTGCAAAAAGGCTGCGGCATAATACGCATCTGCCGCAGCTTATTTTGCGAAACTTGATATTAAGCCAATTTAAGCTTTTATTCCCATTCGATTGTTGACGGAGGCTTCGAGGATATGTCGAGGCATACCCTGTTGACGCCCTTAACCTCGTTTATTATGCGGTTGGAAATCTTCGCCAAAAGCTCGTGCGGAATGTGCGCCCAGTCGGCAGTCATCGCGTCAAGGCTTTCGACAATTCTAAGCGCGACAACATTGTCGTAAGTGCGCTCGTCGCCCATTACGCCGACGGTTTTTATCGGCAGGAACACGCAGAAGCTCTGCCATACCTTGCCGTAAAAGCCGCTCGACTTCATCTCTTCGATAAGAATCGCGTCGGCCTCGCGCAAAATGTCCAAACGCTTTTTGGTGATTTCGCCCACAACCCTCACGCCCAAGCCCGGGCCGGGGAACGGGTGCCGCCAAAGAACGTCGTGCGCCAGGCCGAGCTCCTTGCCGAGCGCGCGGACTTCGTCTTTAAAGAGCTCGCGAAGGGGCTCGAGCAGCTTGAGCTTCATGCGCTTGGGAAGCCCGCCGACATTGTGGTGGCTCTTGATTAGCGAAGCCGGGTTGCCCGCGATTGACACCGACTCTATCACGTCGGGATAAAGCGTGCCCTGCGCCAGGAAGTCGACATCGCCTATGCTCTTTACGGTTTTGTCGAAAACCTCGACGAAGGTCTTGCCGATAATCTTGCGCTTGCGCTCGGGGTCTTTTACGCCCTTTAGCTTTTTGAGGAACACGGGGGCGGCCTTCGCGGTGATAAAGCGCATTTTGAAGTTGCGCTTAAAGAGGTTTTCGACGGCCTGGCGCTCGTTTTTGCGCAGAAGGCCGTTGTCGACGAACACGCATGTAAGCTGCTTGCCTATCGCCCTGTGGATGAGAGCCGCCGCCACGGACGAGTCAACCCCGCCGCTCAAGCCCAGAATCACCTTCTTGTCGCCGACGGTCTCGCGGATTTTCGCGACGGCGCGCTCGACGTAGTCGGACATATTCCAGTCGCCCTTGCAGCCGCATATGCCGAAGAGGAAGTTCTTGATGATTTCGACGCCGCCTATTGTGTGGGCGACTTCCGGGTGGAACTGCATTCCGAAGAATTTGCGCTCCTTGTTTTCGATAAGCGCGTATTCGGAATTTTCGGTGGTGGCGATTGCCTTGAAGCCTTTGGGCAGTTTTACGAGGCGGTCGCCGTGCGAATTCCAGACGGTCATGGGAGACTTTATGCCCTTGAGAAGCGCGCTGTCCGAAGCCTTGAAGGATAGCTTGCCGTGCCCGTACTCCCTTTGCTTTGAAGAAACAACCTCGCCGCCGAGCATTTTGCCCATGAGCTGCAGCCCGTAGCAGATGCCCAGAACCGGCACGCCCAATTCAAAAACTTTCGGGTCGGGGCGCGGGGATTTCGGCGACAGCACGCTCGCGGGGCCTCCCGACAGAATCACGCCGCGCAAGTCTTCGCCCTTGATTTTCGAGGCTTTTGTATTGTACGGGATAATTTCCGAATACACGCCGCACTCGCGTATGCGCCGCGCTATAACCTGCGTGTACTGCGAGCCGAAGTCCAAAACTATAATTTTCTGATTCATTTTTGACCTTTTAAAATTTTAAGCGACCGTTGCGGTATTTGCAAACCGGACACGCGGCGGAGTCGCCCTCAGCCCTCGAGGTGTAAACCGAATTGCATTTTAGGCAGTGGTAGACGTTTTCGCGGACGCGCCTGCGGTAGGGCTTGACGTACCTTGCGTCGCTTATGTAAGACGCAATCGCCATCCCCGCGAGAAAAACGCCCAAAAGTATCGAGAAGTACAAATCCATCGCCCGAATTTAAAAAACGCAAAACGCACTCTTAAATCGAGTGCGTTAAAGCGTGTTGTGCCAAAAAGAGCGCCGCGCTATTTTGCAGCTTCTTCCGAAGAGGCCTCGCCGGCCGCGGGGGCGGCTTCCTCCGCCTTGGGGGCGGCCTTCTTTGCCGTTTTCTTGGCCGCGGTTTTTTTGGCGGCCTTTTTGGCGGGTTTCTTGGCCGCCTTCTTGTAGCCCTCGTCGTCGGCTTCGATAAGCTCGATCAAGGCCATATTAGCGGCGTCGCCGGCTCTGGGAACGAGCTTGTAGATGCGGGTGTAGCCTCCGTTGCGCTTCAAAAACTTGGAGACTTTGCCCTCATTGCCCTTGGAACCGAAGAGCATCGCCACAGCCGCGTCGTCGCGCACGCGGGCGAT
>JAGBOM010000357.1 GCA_017633865.1 Opitutales bacterium | reverse complement strand
TCGGAAATCTCCGCCGTGTAGCAAGCCCGATAGTTGCGCAGTTTGCGGGGCTTGGGCAAGCCCCGCTTTTTTTGCAAAACACGCCTTTTTTTCAAAAAAAAGAGTTTAAAAAAAAACGCCCATGTGCAAATATAACTAATTATGAAAAAAATTTTACAGCTGCTGCTTGAAGGCGAAGCCCTCGACACCGAACAAATCGGCAAGATTCTGTCGATGGACAAGGCCGAAGTCGAAAAGAATTTAAAGAAGCTCGAGGAGGAAAAAATCCTGCTCGGCTGGAGGCCGGTTTTCAATCCGGACTTCGAGTCGGAGTCAATCGTAAGGGCGGCGATAGAGCTTAAAATCAGCCCCGAAAGGGACGGCGGCTTCGACAGGCTCGCCGAGCGCATAAGCAAGTTCGAGCAGGTTGACTCCTGCTACCTCATGAGCGGCGCGTTCGACCTTCTGCTTTTCATCAAGGCGCGCTCGCTAAAAGAAGTGGCAAGCTTCGTCTACGAGCGCCTCGCGAGCATACACGGGGTTACGTCGACTGCCACGCACTTCTTTTTGAGAACCTACAAGCAGCAGGGCTTTCTGCTCTCCGCCGAAGACCAAAACGAAGACCGCCCGCTGGTTTCGCCGTAGGCAGAGAGCCTTTCTCGAAACCTTTTAACCTCCCCCGCTTTGGCGCGCCCGCGACGCAATCTTCGGAACTTAACATTTTTTTGACATGGGAAAACCCGCATCGGAATTTATCGCAAACCACGTAAAAGTCCTGCCGAAATCCGGCATTAGAGACTTCTTCGCGATAGCCTCTACAATGAAGGACGCCATTTCTCTCGGCATTGGCGAGCCCGACTTCATAACGCCCTGGCACATTCGCGAGGCGGCGATTTTCGCCCTCGAAAAGGGCAAGACAAGCTATACCGACAACCTCGGCATGAAGTCCCTCCGCCGCGAAATCTCAAAATATGTGGAGGATAATTTCGGCGTGTCGTACAATCCCGACAACGAAATTTTGGTGAGCGTGGGGGGTTCGGAGGCTATGGACGTCGCCCTGCGCGCGATAATTTCGCCCGGCGACAAAATCATGCACCACTCGCCCTGCTTTGTGTCGTACAGCCCGAGCATCGCGCTCTGCCACGGCGTTCCGATTGAGGTGCCCACGTCCGTCGAGAGCAAATTCTCGCTCGACATTAACGAAGTCAAAAAGGCGTGGCAGCCGGGCGTAAAAGCCTTCATCATAAATTTCCCGACAAACCCGACGGGGGCTACAATCTCAAAAAAAGACCTTGAGGCTCTCGCGAAATTCGCCGAGGAAAAAGATTTTCTTATTATAAGCGACGAAATTTACGCCGAGCTCACCTACGAGGGCGGGCACACCTCGATAGCCTCCATAAAAGGCATGAAAGACCGCGTAATTTTTATACACGGGTTTTCCAAGGCCTTCGCCATGACGGGCTTTAGAATGGGCTACGCCTGCGGGCCGAAGGAAATTATCGACGCCATGATGAAGGCGCACCAGTACGCCATTATGTGCGCCTCTATAATATCGCAGGAGGCCGCGCTCGAGGCTCTTAAAAGCGGCAGGCGCGACACCGATTTCATGCGCGAAAAATACCGCCAGCGCCGCGACCTGATTGTGGGCAAATTCAACGAATTCGGCATGGACTGCCTTATGCCCAAAGGCACTTTCTACGCCTTCCCGAGCGTAAAAAAATTTAACATGACCTCCATGGAAGCCGCCAAGGCGATTTTGCAGGAGGCGAAAGTCGCCATGGTTCCGGGCAGCGCGTTCGGCAAGTGCGGCGAAGGCTTTTTGCGCGCAAGCTTCGCCACAAGCTACGACAATATCTTAAAGGCGATGGCCCGCCTCGAAAAAATCCTGCCCAAACTCCAAAAGTAAAAATGGAAAGCTCCGCCCCGACAATCGCCCTCGTTGGAAGGCCCAACGTGGGCAAAAGCAGACTCTTCAACCGATTGCTCGGCAGGAGGGTTTCAATCGTGCACGACATGCCCGGCGTCACGCGCGACATTGTCGCCG
>JAGBOM010000356.1 GCA_017633865.1 Opitutales bacterium | reverse complement strand
TTTTTTGGTTTATAAATTGAGAATTGTTTTTTTATGTAGATTATGTTAAATTTATCACATGAAAAAATTTTATAAAGACTCCGAGCTGGAGCAGATGTCGTTCCATGATTGCTCTATTTGGGGCTTTTCTTTCGGCGGGCGAAAATACGAGAATTCTCCTTATGCGGATTTGATTTTCGACATCGACTACATCTTTGAATGGGTGAAAAATGGCGATAAATTTGATTTTATTATAGCCCCTTGCACGCTCGTCTTTAAGAACGCATATAATTTGAAAATGAATTTTGACACTTGCGGCTTCGCTCTGGACGCCGTCCAAATTTTAGGCGTAAAAAGAGAGAAAACCCTTCCGGGCTTTTTCAAATACGAAATTTCGCTTTCGTACTGCGGCGAGGGCGCGGCGATTTCTTTTGAAGCCCAAGAAGCCGAGATGGCGGTGCGCAAAGCCCCGATAGCATCGGCGTCGCAGTTGCTTCCCGCCGATTTGCGCAAATAATTTTTTGAAAAAAAGGTTTCGATTTTAGAAATGAGTGTGTTGCTATCGACAAAATTTCTGAAAATTTGTTTTTTTGATGGCGCGAAAAAAGGGAGGCCGCGTGGGCGGTCTCCCAAAAGTGTTTTTTTATTTCGCCAATTTTTTGTGGCGGGGTGTGTTTAGTTTTGAGAATGGGCGGGCGTATTTTTCGCCATTGTTTTATCTTTTCGGTTTTTAGTGTTTAGTTTTGCGAGGGGGCGTTTCCGTTTTTCAGGGCGGATTAGCGGTCGAGGAGTGTAGGGTGGGAGTAGTGGAAGGCGCTATAGATTTTATGCGGCGTGAGGTTGCCGAGGTTTTTTGTATGGAGTTTGCGAAGCGCCGAGATTAGCCCGTCCGCGCCGCCGCAGACGTCTTTTGCGAATTTATCCGCCTGGTATTCGTATTTGCGGCTAAAGCAGTTGAAAATCGGGTTTAGCCAGAATGTAAAAAGCCCTATCAGGCTTGAGAAAAGCAGCATTATTGGCGCCATGCCGTCCTCGATTTTAAAGCCGAACCCGCTAAAAAACCATGGGCATTTTGAAAGGTATGCGATTGCCGCGAATCCCAAAAATATCATGGCAAATGACGAAATAATCATTTTCGGGACGTGTCCTTTGCGGTAGTGCACGATTTCGTGGGCAAGAACCGCCTCGATTTCTTCGGGGTCGAGCTGCTCTATAAGCGTGTCGAAAAGCACGATTCTGCGGAATTTGCCGAAGCCGGTAAAGAACGCGTTTGAGTGCGAGCTGCGTTTGCTGCCGTCGATGACGTAGATTGAGCTTGCATGGAAGCCCGCGTGGTCGGACATTTTTAACAGGCGCGTTTTAAGCTCGCCGTCTTCGAGGGGCGAAAGCTTGTTAAATAGCGGCATTATCACCCGCGGGTAGATTATAAGCATTGCGATTTGGAAAACCGCCACCGCCCCGAAGCCCCACAGCCACCATGTGTTTTGGAAAACCCCGAAGAGCCACAAAAGAAGCGCTAGCATTGGGATTCCTATGACAAGCCCTATTGCGAGCTCCTTAAACTGGTCGCTAATCCAAAGGGAGAGCGTAGACTTGTTAAATCCGTATTTATGTTCGATTTTAAACTGCGAGTGCCACTCAAAGGGCAGGTTTGCAAGCCCGAGAATTGCGGAGATGAAGCAAATGCTTGCCGCCTGCGCCCAGACGGATTTGCCCATCGCATTTTCGAAGAAGTAGAACAGTTTGGGGTATATGCCGAAGGCGAGAACCGCGATGAGCAAGATTGACGAGTAGGCGTCTTCGTACAAGCCGAAGCGGATTTTTTCGAGCGTGTATTTTACGCTTTTAAAGTAGGAGGCGTCGTCGATTATTTCGCGGAAGGCGTCGGGCACGCGTTCCGAGTTCAGTTTTACGCTTTTTGCGTTCAGCAAGTCGAGCCATGCGGAGGCGCAGAGCTTCAGCAGAACGAGCGCGGAGGCGGCGATTACGCAGTTTGTCAAAATCATTTTATGAGGCTTTTAAAGATGTCGATAAGCATTTTCGGGTTCGCCTTGCCCTTTGAGGCCTTCATCGTCGGGCCAATGAGCGCGTTGAGGGCGCGCTCGTTGCCGGATGTATAGGCTTCGACGTCTTTGGGGTGGGCGATTAACACTTCGAGGCAGAGCTTTTGGAGCTC
>JAGBOM010000355.1 GCA_017633865.1 Opitutales bacterium | reverse complement strand
TGATGTCCCAGCCGAGCTCGAAATTCGCGTTTACGCCGAGAGCGCCGTCGAAGGCGAAGTCAAGGCCGTGGCGTTTGGGGGAGTCCTGGGCGTCGCTATTTATTTGGTAGACGCCCGCCTTGAAGTATTTGCCGTCGGGGGCGGTGATTTTCGAGTAGGCCGCCCATGTGCCCGCGGGGTACGCCGAAAAGCGCATCTGCTTAAAGATGCCGACCGGGCTGCCGTCTATCGAGTTCGACATATAAAGCCAATAAATCGGCTTTGTCAAAAAGTCGTCTGCGGCGGCGAATCTGCCGAGCTTAAAATTGAGCGCCCAGCCGTTTTCAAAATGCTTGTTGTAGCCGAGGTAGAGCGACTGCATTCTTATTGTGGGCGCGCCGTAGTTTTGCTGGACGGTGAAGGCGTTGCCGAGCCTTTCGTCCGTAAGGGAGTCGCCGAAGCGCCAGACCCAGGTGTTTACGATGGACCAGTCTGAAAGCGCCTCGGTTTTCAGGAGCTTCCCGAGGTTTACGCCGACGCCCATGTTGAAGGAGCTCGAGACCGCCGCGCCCCTTGAAATGCCGCCCGCCGGGTTTGCGGCGAAGTTGCCGATGTACGATAGCACGGGGACGATTCCCATGTCTTCAAGCGAGGTTCTGGCCCCGAAAAAATCCTCGGCGGCGTATGGGCCGGTAAACCATTTTTTAAAGATGTCGGGCTCGTGGGTTTCGGTGTATTGTTTGGCTTTTGGAATCGGGAAATAGTCTATGTCGAAGAAGTCTTCCTCGAAGTATTCCATATTGTAGGAGTAGAGGGCCGCGGCCTGCGCAAACGCCGCGAGGGCAAGGATTGTCTTTTTTAGCATAGTCGTATTTGTTTGTTTTTTTATCGTAAAAAACGAGCCGCCTGAAAAATCAATTTTCGCCGAGGCCGAAAACTTTTACGCTGAGCGGCGCGAACGCGCTTGTGCGGCGGGCGTAAACGAAGTTTATGGGCATGGGGGTCAATTCGACTCTTTGATTTTCGACGATGATAAAATTCCGCTCCGGCGTGGGGATTCTCGCGTAGGAGACGATTTTCGGGAGCGTCTTCCAGATTCTTAAATCGGCGCGGTTTGCGGCGAGCCCCGCCTCGCTTTTCACGACCCTTTTCGCCGCGGCTTCGGGGTCGAAATTTTCGGAGTCGCCGAATCCGGCGGAATTTTTTTGGGCGTTTACAGCGCACCTTAGAACGCACTCGCCCGCGCGGACGGGGACCGACGCGGCGAACTCCGCCTCCGCGATTTCGTCGGCAAGCAAAAGCGGCTCCGTCGAATAAAAAAGCCCGAAGGAAAATATTTGCAAAGCCGCGGAAAAGTCGCTTGAGGGGGCGAAAATCGGGGTTTGAAATTCGGAGTAGAAGGGGTCGTCCCCCGTCGGGTTCACGCGGATTTGCAATGTCTCGGCGGCCAAGGACGGCGCGAATCCGCTTTCGTAAAAGACGTAGGTCGCGCGCTGAAGCTTGCCCTCCCTTAAAAAGTTTTCGCAGGCGGCTATGTCGTCTTTCAAAAACACATTGTTGGGCGCGATGGAAAGCGCGCGGGCGAAAAGCTCCCTCGCCTCTGCGACTTCGGAACGCGTTTTGGAGGAGGCGAGCTTGCCAAGCCCCCTAAGCCAGGGCAGAAGCGCGGTCTTGTACGAATTTTTCAAATATTCCGAGACCGAGCCCGAAGACGAATCGAACTCGAAGGGGTTGCGCCCGTAAAAGAGCGCGGCGGGTTTTGCGAAGGCTTCTTCGCCGACGGCGGAAGCCGCGTCGAAATTAAGCCCGCCGCTTGCAAGGGCGGAGTTCAGGCTTTTCATGGCGGAGGAAACGCGCTCTCCCTCGATTTGGGGGGCGCGCGCGGCCAAATCTTCAGCCTTAATTAGGCGCTCGTCGGCCTCGGCGTAGCGCCGCGCCAAAATTTCATCGAGGGCGACGAACGCGTTTGCCATAATGCGCTCGAAGGACGACGGGCGGTAGGGCGGCAGCCCGCCCTTCAAGATGAAGTCGGAATTTTGCGGGGCGGCGGCGTCCGTTTCGTCGGCCAGCTCCAAAGCCTCGAGCAAAAGCCTGTCGGATTTTTTAAAATCGAGAGAGGCTCTGCTTGCGCTCGCGGCGTTCAAAAGCTCCAAAACGCCGCCCGGCCCGCGTAGATAGAGCGATTCGGCAAGGGCGTAATCCCCGCTTTGCAGGGCTTTAAAAGCCGCGGCGGATTCGCCCGCGCCGCTTGCGCACGCCCCCAAAAACGCGGCGGCGCCGATAGCGAAAAGGCAAACGCTTTTTTCAAGATTCTTCATAGCTTACCCTCGAAATATTTTTTTGCCACTCCGTAGCGAAGCGACGTTCTCGCGTGAACCAGCTCCCGCCTCCCCGCGCGGATTAAAAATCCAAGAAGGCAGACGAAGGCGGCGGGCAGGATTTCCGCGCGGTTTTTTAAGACGCCATATTTTTCGCAAATCCCGCCCGCCCCCAAATTCAGGCACTCGTTCAGGCAGAATTCAAAATCGCCGCGGGTTAAAACATTGCGGCCGCGCAAAACGCCGCCGCCGAGCATAACCCGCGCCGCGCTGAGCGCCCCGCCCGCGCAAATTACGGAAAAATCCCCTTTCGGAAGCTCCATTTTTGAAAAATTTTCCGCACAGAATTCCGCCGCTTTTTTTATGTCTAAAACCGAATTTGCGCTGAATGCATTTGTAATTCTTACCGCGCCTATCGGCAGGCTTAAAAGGCGCAGGGCTTGGCCGCCCTCCCTCACAACAATTTCCATGCTGCCGCCGCCCAAATCGCCGTACACGGCGCCGCCGCCGGGGGCGAGGTTCAAGTCGGCGTCTTCCAACGCTCCGCAAAACGAAAGCTCCGCCTCCTCGTCGCCCGAAAGAACCCTGATTTTTACGCCGCGGGCCTCGAGGCTTTTCAAGACTTCGGGCGCGTTTTTTGAAGACCTCAAAGCCGACGTCCCGAAAAGGCATTCGCCAAAATTTTGGCGCACGCCGCGCGCGCGGGCTTCAAGCTCTTTTACGGAGTCTAATATAATGTCGGGCGCGTCGCTTTTTAGGCCGCTTATAGATGAAATTCGGTTCGGGACGGAAAACTCGCCGAGGGGCGCGAGAGCTCCGCCCTCAAATTCGGCAAGCAGCGCCTTTATGGTATTCGAGCCGATGTCAACAAACAGAACCGCCATAAGCCTTATATTCTCATATTCCCCGCGATTCAACAAGCTTTAAACTCGATTTTTTTAATTCTTAAAATAAATAAAAAAAACGGTTGACATCCGCCCGCGCCCCGCTTTTATTTAAGCACTTTAATTTACATTTTTTAACGGAGACTATTATAATATGCAACCTACATACAATCCTTCCAAATTAAAGAGAGCCCGCCGCTGCGGAT
>JAGBOM010000354.1 GCA_017633865.1 Opitutales bacterium | reverse complement strand
GTGTTTTTTTCTTTTGATAGATTTAAGTTGTTAATATAGTAAATACAATCTATTCTATTGATGCAAAAAATCTGACTTATTTTATTTTTTTCGTCAAGATTATAAGTTTATTTTTTTAAAATTTTGTTTTAGAGCTTTGAAAGCTCCCCGGAGCGTTTTTGCGCCGCCTCGAGCGCTTGGGCCACGGTTTTTCTGAATCCCGCCTCCTCAAAGACCTTCAGGGCGGCGAGCGTCGTGCCCCCGGGCGAGCAGACGGCGTCGCGGAGAACTTCGGGCTCGCGCTCGTCCTTTTCGAGCAGCAGCGCCGAGCCGAGCAGCGTGCGCAGCGTCAGCTTTTTGGAGGTTTCGTAGTCGAAGCCGAGCTTCTCCCCCGCGGCGATGAGAGCCGAGGCGAATTCAAACACGTACCCCGGCCCGCTGCCCGAGAGCGCGGTGACCGCGTCGAGCCTGGCCTCGCCGCATTCCACGACTTCGCCTATCGCCTCCAAAACGGAGCGCACTTTGGCGTCCTCCTCCTTGTTTAGGGCGCTTTCCGGGGCGTAGCATGATATGCCCATAGAGATGAGCGCGGGCATATTCGGCATAACCCTCACGATTTTTCGCGCGTTCGGGAACCTTGCGCGGAGCTTTTCTATGGTTGTGCCGGCGAGTATGGAAATCAAAAGGGGGATGTCTTTTTGGCCGATTTTAGAGGCGACTTCGGCAAGCTGCTGGGGCTTGCAGGCGAGTATGAATGTTTCGCCGCCGAGGCGCTCGATGTCGGGGGTGTAGCTTATGCCGGTGGCGGAGGCGAGGTTTCTGCCGGTGTCGTCGGCGCCGCTTGCGCATTCGATGTCCCAGGGCATTACGACCTTGCTTCTGACCATTCCGCCGACTATGGCCGAGGCCATTTTCCCCGCGCCCACAAATGAAAATTTCTTCATGTTAAAAAAAATCCTTTCAATATTCCGAAATATTTTCGTTTTTCCCGAATTTTCAAGCTTATTTTAAGCGGCGGAGATTTTTCGCCCCTTTAAGCGAATAGTCTTGAAAGGCGGGGGAAATTATTTAGATTCATTTTACTGTAGTCTGCTAAACTCAAAAAAGGCTGTAAAATTATGGCAAAAAATCCGAACAGAAAATCCGAAACCCCTAAAGAATGCAAATTCTATGTCGGCTCGACGGTCGAAGACTTTAAGAACGCCGTCTTGTGGCATCTGGAGCGCTCTTTGGCAAGATCCCCCAAAGCCGCTACAACCCGCGACTGGTGGAACGCCGGCGCCCTCGCCGTGCGCGACCAAATTATGGGCGCGTTCATCTCCACAATGTCGCGCCAGCACGATTCCGACAAAAAGCGCGTCTACTATCTGTCGCTTGAATATTTGATGGGCAGGCTCACCGAGGACACTCTTATAAACACCGGCCTTATGGACGTTGCGCGCAAGGCCTACGCCGAGCTTGGGCTCGATTTCGACAAGGTCATGGGCTCGGAAGTCGACATGGGCTTGGGCAACGGCGGCCTTGGCAGGCTCGCGGCCTGCTTTCAGGACTCTTTGGCGACTCTCGACTACCCCGCAGTCGGCTACGGCATCCTTTACGAATTCGGCCTTTTCACCCAGAGCTTCGAGAAGGGCAGGCAGATAGAGTCGCCCGACAACTGGCTGAAATTCGGCTCGCCGTGGGACATTGTCCGCCCCGAAAACACCGTTAAAATAGGCATAGGCGGCAGGGTCGAGGGCGTGATGGGCTCGTCTGGCGACTGGCAGCCGAGATGGATTCCCGCCGGCGAGCTTTTGGGCGTTCCGTGGGACGTTCCCGTTGTCGGCTACGGGGCGGGCACCGTGAACTTCCTGCGCCTTTGGGAGTCCCGCGCGACAAACGAGCTCGACCTGAGCGCGTTTAACGAGGGCGGCTACACGCAGGCCGTTCATCAAAAGGCGATGTCGGAAACAATCTCAAAGGTTCTCTATCCCAACGACAAGACCGAAAACGGCAAGGTGTTGAGGCTCGTCCAGCAGTACTTCTTTGTTACCTGCTCGCTTCAGGACATCATACGCCGCTTCAAGAACGCCAACGGCAACAACTGGGACGTCTTCCCCGACAAGGTTTGCATACAGCTTAACGACACCCACCCCGCAATCGCCGTGGCGGAGCTTATGAGGCTTTTGGTGGACGTCGAAAACCTCGGTTGGGACAAGTCTTGGAGTCTGTGCCGCCGCGTTTTCGCCTACACGAACCACACGCTGCTTCCCGAGGCTTTGGAAAAGTGGCCTGTGCCGATGTTTGAAAAGGTTCTGCCAAGGCACCTTCAAATCATCTACGAAATCAACAGCCGCTGGCTAAAGCATGTTGAGAGCGTCTACGGCAAGGACGACGAAAAGCTGTCGAGGCTCTCCATAATAGAGGAGGGCCCCGCAAAAATGGTGAGAATGGCGTACCTTTCGGTGGTGGGCTCGTTCAGCGTAAACGGCGTAGCCGCCCTGCACTCCGAGCTTTTGAAGGAAAGCGTCTTGCGCGACTTCTACCAAATCTCCCCCGAAAAATTCAACAACAAGACCAACGGCATAACGCCGCGCCGCTGGCTGAAAACCTCGAACGAGGGGCTTTCCTCCCTCATCACCAAAACCCTGAAAACCGACGCTTGGGTGAAGAATCTCGACCTGCTCCGCGGCCTCGAGCCCTTCGCCGGCGACGCTAAGTTCCGCGCCGAATACATGCAAATTAAGCGCGACAACAAGGTTCGCCTCGCGAAAATCGTCAAGAATATTTGCGGTGTAGAGCTGAACCCCGATTCGATTTTCGACGTGCAGATAAAGAGGCTTCACGAGTACAAGCGACAGCACCTCAACCTGCTGTACATCCTTACGCTCTACCGCAGGCTGCTGCACAATCCCGACCTGCCAATCGCCCCGAAATCGTACATCTTCGGCGCGAAGGCCGCCCCGGGCTACGACTTGGCCAAAAACATCATCTGGGCGATAAACACCGTGGGCAATGCCATAAACAACGACAAGCGCATAAACGGCAAGCTAAAAGTGGCGTTTTTGCCCAACTACAACGTGTCGCTTGCCATGGACATCATCCCCGCGGCGGACGTTTCCGAGCAGATTTCAACAGCGGGCAAGGAGGCTTCCGGCACGGGCAATATGAAGCTCGCCCTTAACGGCGCGATTACCATAGGCACTCTCGACGGGGCTAATGTCGAAATCGCCGAGGAGGTGGGAGGCGAAAACCTCTTCATCTTCGGACTGACTGTCGACGAAGTCCAAAAGCTCAAGGCCGAGGGCTACAACCCGTGGGATTTTTACAATTCAAATCCGGAGCTGAAATCCGTTTTGGACTGGCTCGTTTCCGAATACTTTATGCCCGGCAACCCCTCGGCTTTCGAGCCGCTTAGAAAGTCCGTTTTGGACTGGGGCGACCCGTTCATGGTCTGCACCGACTACAAGTCGTACTGCGACGCGCAGGACGCCTTGAACGCGGCCTATCTCGACAAGGAAAGGTGGGCGAAGATGGCCATTCTAAACACCGCGCGAATGGGCAAGTTCTCGAGCGACCGCACCATACGCCAGTACGCAGAGGAAATCTGGCGTTTGTCCCCGGTTCCGCCGGCGGGCAAATAGCTGGACGGTCTTTTCGGCTTCGGCGCGCGCCGCGAAAAACCCGCGCCGAAGCCGGTTTTTATTTGAATGTTTTTTTACGCAAAACGCTGAAAAAATCGGGTTATGGAATTTTACAAGGCGAGCTTTATTGCGGCGGCGGTTTTTTTCGCGGCGGCGCGCGCTTTGGCGGCAAAAGTAAAATCGTCGCCTTTGCCCGCGAGGAAGTCCGCGTTCGCGGCG
>JAGBOM010000044.1 GCA_017633865.1 Opitutales bacterium | reverse complement strand
TTCGGGGATTTTTTCGCCGAAGCGGTTCGCGTGGCGGGCGAGCTTAAAAACGTCCGTTTTATAGACGTCGGCAATCGGCGCGAAGCCGCCGCAGGTGTCGCCGTAGAGCGTGCAGTAGCCGACCGCGCACTCGCTCTTGTTGCCCGTCGCCAAGACCATGGCGCCAAGCTTGTTTGAAATCGCCATCAAAATAAGCCCGCGCGCGCGCGACTGCAAATTTTCCTCCGTTACGTCGCGCGGCATGCCCGCAAAGATTTTCGAAAGAGCCCCCTCCGTTTCGGCGACGATTTTCGCGATTGAAATATTGCCGTAGGAAAGCCCCAGATTTTTGGCCAAATCCTCGGCGTCCTTTACGCTGTGGCCGCTCGAAAATTTCGAAGGCAGCGAAACGCCGATGACGTTTTCCGCGCCGAGAGCGTCGCAGGCGAGCGTCGCCACAAGCGCGCTATCGATGCCGCCGCTTAAACCGAGCGCGACTTTTTTAAAGCCGCTCTTCCTTACAAAATCGCCAAGCGACATTTTCAGCGCCTCGTACAAGTCCGCAATCCTGTCGGGCTTTTCGATTTGGATTTCCGCCAAATTTTCGGTGTCGAAAACCGCCAAATCCTCCGCGAATTTTTTGAGCATGCCGCAGTATTCGCCGTCTTTTGAAACAACCGCGCTCCCGCCCGCGCAGACGAACTCGTCGTTGCCGCCGACGAGGTTGCAAAACGCGACAGGCGCGCCCACCCTCTTCGCCAGATTTTTCAAAAGCGAAAATCTCGCCGCCTCGTTTTCGGGCGACCACAAAGAAGAGGCGATGTTCAAAACCAAGTCGCAACGCTCCTCTTTAAGCGCATCCGCGGGGGACTGGACATTCGCGTACCTCGCAGCAGTCTGCGGGTCGAGGTTCCAAATGTCCTCGCAAATCGTTACGCCGATTTTTTTGCCCATGAACTCCGCGGCGCCCGCCTTGCGGCCCGGGTCGAAGTTCCGGGGCTCGTCGAAAATTCCGTAGTTTGGCAAAAGGCATTTGTCGTAAACGCCTTTAATTTTTCCGCCCTCGATGAACGCTACGGAATTGAACGCGCCGATCGCCCCGCCGCTTCTGCGCGCAAACCCGACAAACGCGGGCAGCGAAACCTCGCGGGCGATTTTCTCGATGGCCCGCGCGTTTTCATCCAAAAAATTTTCCGACCTTGTCTTGTCCTTCGGAATTGAGCCGCAGAGCGCAAGCTCCGGGAACACCGCGAAATCCGCCCCCGCGTTTTTCAGGGCGCGGGCGGAATCCAAAATCTTCCGCGAGTTGCCCTCGAAATCTCCGGTTTTTGTGTTTATTTGAGCCAATCCGATTTTCATTTGTAAAAATAAATTAGTGTAAAATTAAAAGCCCAAGCCTAAAATTCGTCAAAGCAAAAGATGATTTTTTCAAGTTAATATTTGACACGCGCGCCCGTTGGGAATACTTCTTTCTTTTAATAAGCGCGGCGCTATGCCGCCTGAATATATATATATGATTGAAGGAAAAAATTATGAATAAATTATCAAGAAGGGAATTCCTAAAAAGAACGTCCGCGGCGGCGTTTGCGGGGGCTTTTTTCCCGACGCTTATACCCTCGTCGGCGCTCGGCAAATGCGGCACAGTCGCGCCGAGCGGCAGGATAGTTTTCGGGTGCATAGGCATGGGCGGGCAAATGCGCGGCCACCGCGATTTTTACGCGGGAAGCCCGGAATCGCAGGTCATAGCCGTTTGCGACGTAAGAAAATCGAACCGCGAAGACTCCAAGCGGGACGTCGAGGCGATTTCCGCAAGGCGCAACAACCTTTCAGGCTACAAGGGCTGCGACGCCGTCGAAGACTATGAAGACGTAATCTCGCGCGACGACATCGACGCCGTCGTAATCGCCACCCCCGACCACTGGCACGTCCAAATCGCCATAGCCGCCGCCAAGGCCGGCAAGCATATCTACCTTGAAAAGCCCATGAGCCTCACTATCGAGGAGGGCAGGCTGCTTGCCGACGTCGTCAATAAAACGGGCGTAAAGCTGCAGGTCGGAACCCAGCAAAGAAGCGAATTCGGCTTCCGCCGAGCCGCGGAAATCGTCCGCAACAACATGATTGGCGACATTTTGGAAATTTACACAGACATCGGCGTTTTCGCGCAGCCCAAAATTTTGAAGGAGGAGCCGAAACCCGAAGGCTTCAACTACGAAAAATGGCTGGGCCCCTCCCCCTGGTACCCGTACAACGCCGAAAGAGTGCGCTCCTTCTGGAACGGCGGCTGGCGCTGCTTCTGGGACTACGGCTGCCGCAAGGACGGCGACTGGGGCGCCCACCACTACGACATTATCCAGTGGGCGCTCAATAAGGACGACTCAAACCCCGTCCTATTCTGCCCGCAAAATACAGACGGCTCAAAATGCCGCTTCTTCGAGTACGAAAAGGGCCCGCGCGTCTATATAAACCCGCGCGGCCAAAACGGCGGAACCAAGGGGCACATGATACGCTTCGTCGGCACAAAGGGCGAAGTTTTGGTAAGCCGCGGCAGAATAGACGCTACCGACGAAAGGATGATAAGGGGGACGCTTCCAAGCGGCTGCGTCCGCTTAAAGCAGGTCGCGGGGCTTAAGGAGGACCTGCTCAACTGCATACGCACCGGAGACACCCCCCTTTGCAACGCGAATATCGGCTACCGCACGGCGGCAACCTGCCAGCTCTCGGCAATGGCCCTGCGCCTGAACCGCCCCGTAAGGTGGGATCCTTCCGCGCAAAAAATCGTTGGAGACCCCGTCGCGCAGTCGATGACATCAAGGGTGCGCCGCGCCCCGTATTTTTTGGACGCTTAATTTCGGACGCTTAAATTAAGAAAGGATTTTTTAGATGAAACATTTTTATATCGCCTCGGCTATTCTTGCGGCCTCGATTTCCCCCGCAACCTGCCTTGCGGCCATAGACGCCCAAAGAATAGAGCGCGACATTTCCGTAATGGCCATGGAAGCTCCCCAGCCCATAGCCTTCAACAACCAAAACCGCTCGTTTAACGACCCGCAGAACCCAGAATACGAATACCGCGACGCCCCCGTTGAGGATATGTCGCGCTACCAGTATCAGGACGACCTGCTAAACATGATGTTCGAGGCCACAAAATCGCCGTCGGACTTGCTCGCATTCGAGGCCGAAATCTTAAAGGGCATAGCCTCCGTCAAAGACGCGAACACTAAATGCGAGCTAATCAGGCTTCTCGAAATCTCCGGCTCGAAAAAATCCGCCGACGCCCTAAAGCCAATAGTTTTGGGCGAAGACGAAAGGTTCGCCCTCGCGGCCGTCGGAGCCCTGCAAAAAATGCCCTGCCCCGAAGCTATCGGCGCGGTTAAGTCATGCCTAAAAGGCGTTAAAAATAAAAAAGTAAAAGACGCGCTTGAGCGCGCCCTCGCCCTCCGCGCGGGCTTGAAAAACAAAAACGCCCTAAAAAAGTTCGCCGCCAAGCCCACGCAAACCGAGGCTTTTGTGGAAGTCTTTTCCGCGCGCCCGACAAAGGCCAAAGCCCTCGAAGCCCTTAAAAGCGACAACGAATACATCTGCGCTTACGCCGTCCCCTATGTTTTCGCGCAGGAGCCGTCTCTAATCGGCGAGCTTCAAAAGCGCTTCGACTCCGCAAGCCCGAGCTTAAAGGCGTGGATAATAACAAAGTCCGCCTGCGTCCAAAACGAAGCCTCA
>JAGBOM010000353.1 GCA_017633865.1 Opitutales bacterium | reverse complement strand
AGCCTAACGGCGTGCCGCTCGCGAGAATCGGCTTCGGCCTGCCGAGCGGAAGCCAGCTCGGCTTTGCCGACGCCTCCACCATAAAAAGCGCGCTCGACTACCGAAAAAGCTTTTAACTATGTTAAAAAAAACAATACTCGCAATCCTCGCCCTGATGCCTCTTTTCGCCTGCCTTGCGGACACTCCGCAAGCGGGCGCTCCCGACGCAAAAACTCCGCCCGCCGCTTGCGCGAACGCAAATTTGAGCTATGCGGACGGTGTCGTGCTGGGGCTTGTCGAGGGGATTACGGAATTTCTGCCCGTGTCGTCAACGGGGCACCTCATTCTCGCAAACGACTTTCTCGGCCTTGAAAGCTCCGCGCCGGTTTATAATTCGGCGGGGGAGGCGATTATTTACGACGGCAAGCCCTACACGCTGAAGGATGCCGCCGACGCCTACGCGATAGTAATTCAAATCGCGGCAATCGCGGCAGTCGCAATTCTTTACTGGGCGGAAGTGCTTTCGATAATAAAGGGCTTTTTCGGCAAGAGCAGGGAGGGGCTTATGCTTGCGCGCAATCTTGTCGCGGCTTTTTTGCCCGCGGCCTTTATAGGCCTTGCGCTTCACGGCGTAATAGAAAGATGCCTGTTCGGCGTTTGGCCTGTAATAATAGCGCTTGTCGCGGGCGCGGCGGCGATGTTTTTGGCGCAAAAAAAATACGGCGCAAAGTTCGCGGCAAGCCCCGACGCAAAGCCTTTGGAGATTCACGAGCTTTCTGTAAAACAGTCTTTGGTTGTCGGATTTTTGCAGTGCGTTGCGCTGTGGCCCGGCACAAGCAGGTCGATGATGACGATTTTGGGCTCGTACATAGTGGGGCTAAGGCCTGTGCAGGCCGCGAAGTTCAGCTTCTTGCTGGGGCTTATAACGCTGTCGGCGGCAAGCTCTTTTAAATTTTTAAAAAGCGGCGGGGAAATGCTCGAGGCGCTCTCGGTCGGCCCCGTCGTCGTCGGGCTAATCGCGGCGTTTTTAAGCTCGGCAATCGCCGTCAAGTGGCTTGTCGGATTCTTAAACAGAAAGGGGCTTGCGCCGTTTGCGTGGTACAGAATTTTTTTGGCTGCGTGCCTTGCCGCCTACATGCTTTTCTTTAAATGAAAATAGCGGATTTGCACACGCATTTTTACCCCGAAAAAATCTCGCGCGACGTTTCGGGCTGGGCCGCGGAATACGGCGAAAGCCATTGGCTTAGCCTTGTCGGAAGCCGCCCAGACGGGCGCGAGAGCCTTCAGTCCTTCCCGACAATATCGGAATTTTTGAAGGCTATGGACGATGCGGGCGTGGAGCGCGCCTGCATGCAGTCTTGGTATTGGCAAAACCCCAAAGCCGCCGCCGAGGCCAACAAAATGCTTGCCGAAACCGTGCAAAAACATTCCGACAGGCTCTTTGCCTACGCCTGCGTAAACCCCGCCTCGGCCTCTTTCGAGCAGGATTTGCGCAGAGCCCGCGACATGGGCTTTCAAGGGGTGGGGGAGCTTCACGACGGCGTTCAAAAATTCGATTACGCCTCCGAAAATTTCGGCCGCTTTTGCGAGATTTGCGCGGAGTATTCCTTTGCCGTATGCCTGCACTTGACCGACCCCGGCGGCAGGCCGTACCCGAACAAAATCGCGACGAACAATTCGGCGGCGTTCGAGGCGGCGCGGGCAAACCAGCGCGTAAAATTTTTGTTCGCGCACTTCGGCGGGGGCGAGGTTTTTAAGGAGGGTTTTATCCCGCCCGCCAACGCGTTTTTCGATTGCGCGGCAAACACTTTTTTGTACGGGGCCGAAGGGTTTTCCAGAATTGGAAAAAGCGTTCTTGAAAAAATGAGGTTCGGCTCCGACTACTCCCTGCGCCTCTACCCCAAAAAATTTAAGACCGCCGAAATGAAAACCTTTGCGGAAGAATGCGCAAGCGCCGTGCCCGAGGAATTTAGGGAAAGTTTTTTTTGCGGCGCAATGCAAACAAAAAGCCGCGAAGTCTTTTATTCTTAAACTTGCAGGGTTTTGCCGCGAGCATAATGCAAACAAAAAGCCGCGAAGCTTTTTGGGCTTTCGCGGCGCTAAAAATCGGCGTAAAAACTGCGGGCTACCGGTTTAGGGCTTCGTCTTTCGAGTCGAAAATCGGGAATATGGTTGTGAATCCCGAAATTTCAAAAACCTGCCTTACGCTTGCGCTCATGCCGGAAATCGAAATTTCGCCGCCCGCCTTCTTTGCGGTTTTCGCCGCCGCCAAAAGCACCCTAAGCCCCGCGGAGCTGATGTACTCAAGCGCGACGCAGTCGATTAGAATTTTGTTCGAGCCCTCGTCGAAAAGCTTTTTGAGCGCCTCCTCCAAAACGGCGGTTGTGGTTACGTTGAGGCGGCCGGATATTGCAAGAACGGCGGTTCCGTTTATGTCTTCTCTTTTTATTTCCATAATTTTGTATTTTATAGGCTCCGAATTATGGCGGGCTTTCGCGGATTTGCAATCACAAAGCTTTTT
>JAGBOM010000352.1 GCA_017633865.1 Opitutales bacterium | reverse complement strand
CGCAGAACGTGCCGAAAGGCAGGGTGCCGTCGGGAATTATCGCCTCCGAAAAATATTTGTCGTAGCGAGCCTTGATTTTTTCGTCGATTTCCGCTACGAGGGATTTTTCGACATTCTTGTTGCGCTTTGCCCTTTGGTACTGCGCGTCGAAAGCTTCAAACTCGGCCTTGGCCTTTTCGTAGGCCTCCATATTTCTGGCGGCGGCGCGGTTGCGCATAAAGGCGGCGTCGGCGCGGTCGTTCTTCATTCGGCGGGGGGAAATTCCCCTTTTGTTTCCGGCGGCCATTTCGGGCTCTTCAGGGTAGCCCGCGGCCATTTCAAGGCGTTTGCAGGCGTTGAGGAGCTTTTCGCGCAGGTTGTCGAGCTTTTCGGAGTTTTTTAGGGAGAGCTCCTTTTGCATGGCTTCAAGCAGCCTTTCGCGCAGTTCCTGGTTTTGAACTGTGATGGTTTTTATGCCCTCGCCGCCGAAGCCCACGGGCTTTATTTGGGCTTCAAAGCCCTTCATTTGCATGGTTTCGGGCTCGATGAAAAATACGGCGTCCGGAAAATCGGTCTGCGGCGCTACCGTCTTGACGGTCAAATTATAAAATTCCGCGTTTAGCGCGGAAGCGGCGAAAAGAGCCGCGGCGGTCAAATAATAAGATGCTCCCCTCATAAAGAACAATAAAATACAGCCGCCTAAAAAAATACAAGAAAATTCCGCATGCGTTTTTGCGCGCGCGGAATTTTAAAGCTCCGCCGAAGGAGCGTAAACAAACAAAAAGTTTCGCAATCGCCAAGCGGGCGTTTTTTAAGCCCAAGCCGCCGCAAGAATTTTAAAGATTGGCTCTCCGCAAAACTCCGCGCCGGCAAATATCGCGCCGGCGGCGAATCCGCATTTTTTAAAAGCCGCCCCGCCGCCTGTTTTCGGCGGCGCGGGCTTTTGCCTCTCTTAAAAACGGGGCCTTAGCAGTCCCAAGTGCGTTTCTTGTGGCGGTTGCTCTTGGAGCGCTTTGAGCGCTTGTGCTTGTTCATCTTTAGTCTGCGTTTTTTCTTGAGATTTCCCATATTCAATCAATAGATTTTGTTGTTTAAAAGCTGTTAAGAATCCACTTTTTTGCGGATTTGTAAAGCTTTTTTTTAATTTGATTTTTGCGGGAGGATTTTTACCCCGTAATTCTTTTGGTTTTTCAGGTATTTTTTAGACGCCTCCAAAACGTCCCCCAGCGATATTTCGGAATATCCCGTTTCAAAAGTCCGCGCGATTTCGCGCTTTACGGGCTCGGCCTGGAGCATGGGCATGGCGGCGAGCGCCCAATAGCTGTTTACGCGGCGGGTCTTTTCAACGCTTTTAAGTATTGGCGCCTTCGCCCGCTCGAATTCGTCCGCGCTTATGCCGCCCGCGATTTTTTCCGCGGAGGCGGCTATGATTTTTAGAACGTCGTCCGCGTTTTCGGGCGAGACTTCGCTTACGGCGCAGAGCGTTCCGTAGTCGAAATACTGCTCTGAATTGTTGTACGCGAACGGGCTGTACGCCTTGCCCGCGCCCTCGCGCACGCTCTTGCGCAATTCGTCCGACAAAACCGACGCCAAAATGTTGCAGGCGCGCATTTCCTTGACTTCGCCCCTGCCGCAGGTTCGCCAGATGCTTGCGACAACCGCGCGCGGGTCGTTGGAGTTTTTCACGAACAGGGTTTTATCGTCGTCCAAAGTAAATTCCACGGCTTTTTTTGCGGAATAGTCGGCGCGGGTTTTCTCGCGCGGGCTTAGGGCTCCGAAGGTTTCGCCTATTATTTTAAGCGCGCTTTCCTCGTCGATGTCGCCCGCCACGGAAACTTCCATGTACGAATTTTTTACTATGGGCTCGAGCCAGGCTTTGAGGCGCGGCATATCGCAGTTTAACACGTCCGCGTATTCGGGTATGGAAAGCATATAGTTGCCGTTCAAAAGCCACCCGCACACGCGAGCCATGGCGGCGTCGGGCTGGGTTTGCATCATTCGGTATTTCAGCTCCTCTATTTTGCGGATTTGCGCCAAGGCCTCCTGTCTGAACGCGGGGGCGTCCATATATGTGGCAAGCAGGCTCGCGGCCTCGGCAAAGCTTTTTGGGGCGCACGCCGCCGTAAGCGAGAACGCCCCGTTTTCAACGGTGAACGAAAGCTCTATCTGCCTGTCGCTCTTGGCCAAAACTATTTCGTCGTAGCTTTGGCAGGCCGTGCCGCCGAGCAAAAAGCCCGAGGCGATTTCCGCAAGCGCCGGGTTGAGAACGGGAGTGTCGAACTTGCCGCCGCCGAAGGAAACGTTTATGATAATCTCCTCCTTTGTGAAATCGGTCTTTTTGAGGTTCGCCCTTACGCCGTTTGAGAAGGCGATTTCGCGGATTCCCAGCATTTCGGTTTTGTCCGACACGATTTTGCCCGCCGCCCCGAATTTTGAGAATTTGAGCTCGGAGGCTTTCAGGCGCGTGTCGGAGGGCTCGAAGGCGGAAATTTTCTCGAAGTCCTCCCGCGCGGTTTTAGCGGAATTTTCGGGAATCTTGGCGTCGGCAAACCTCGCGTATCCCTTAAAATCGGAGTCGATAAATTTCACGAGGCTCGAGGCCTCCGCCGCCGAAAAATCTTTAAGGGCGGAGCGGGCGAATTCTAAATCGAACTTCGGGGAGGTCGGGATTCTGCCCTCGCATATGGCCTCGACAATCTCGTCTGAAAGCTGGGCGCTCTTGCGGGTCTTTTCGGCATTCGCGGCGGACTCGAGCGAGTTTAAAATTTCCGCCTTGGCCTTTTCGAGCTCCCATGAGCCCACCCCGAATTTTTCAAGGCTCTTCCAGATTTTCATGACGTTTTTCATCGCGGCAAGGCTGCCGCCCACGTTGGCGCGCGCGGACACGCTAAAGATGTTCGCCGATTTTTCAAAAGAGCCGAAATCCGCGCCCGCCGACACGTAGGCGGCGTCGGGAGCGCTTTTGGCGGCGTCGAGCCTCATTGAAATTATCCTTGCAAGAACCTGCATTTTTAAAGCGAGGGCGCGGCTTTTCGGCGTGTCGGAAGCGTCGAACAAATCCCCCACAAAGTATATGGAGGCCGACGAGCCCTTCAGGTCGGAATCAATCGTCCTGAAAGCGGAAATTTCGCAAGGCGCGCCGCGCAAAAGCTTAAATTCGGGAAGGACGCTCGCGGGCGCGGAGTTGTCGGGCGAAAGGCTTTCAAAATATTTTTCGGCGGCTTTAAAAAGAGCGCCTGTTTCGATGTCGCCCACGACCACTAGCGACATGTTTTCGGGGCGGTAGTTGCTTTTGTAGAAGTCCAAAAATTCGGCGCGCGGGGCGTTTTTTATGACGCTTTCAAGGCCAATGGGCATTCGGTTTTCGTAGGGGGTGCCCTTAAAGAGCGCGCCCAAAAGCTCGACGCTCGCGCGGTAGTCGGCGGAATCCCTCGATTTCTTTTCGGCCAGAATCACCCCGCGCTCGCTTTCGATTGCGGAGGGGTCGAACAGGATTCCGTCGGCGTAGTCGCGGAAAAGCTTAAGGCCGTCGCAGACCATGGCTTCGGAGTTCGAGGGAATGTCGATTTTAAAAACCGTCTCGTTGAACGATGTGTAGGCGTTGGTGTCCGCCCCGAAAGCCATGCCGAGCCGCTGGAAGTATTCGACCATGTCGCCCTTCGGGAAATTTTTTGTGCCGTTGAAGGCCATGTGCTCCAAAAAGTGCGCCAAGCCCTCCTGCCCCGCCTTCTCGGTGGATGAGCCGCGCCCCACTATAAGGCGCATCGATACCCTTTTGGGGGGCTCGGCGTTTTTGTAAAAATAAACGGTGAATCCGTTCGGCAGTTTTTTTACGGACAAATTTTCGTCGATAGCGATAGTTTCCATTTCGGTTTTTTTTAAAGAGGAGGCCCCAGCCGAAATAGCGGAGGCCTCGGAGGCGTTTAGCGTGCAGGCGGCCGCAAAGAGCGCGGCAAGCAAAATTTTCGTTTTAGGCATTTGGTTTTATTGGGGGTTAAGGGGTTTTCGGCATGTCCAGAATATACATTCATCGGAAAAATCCCTCACGGTTTTAGGCTCGAAAGCTATCCGCGAGCGCGGGGCGGATTCGAGAATTTCAAAGCCCGCCCCCGACGCGTCTTCCGACACTTCTGCGCGCGTCGGAGAGTGGATAAACACTTCGCCGCGGTCGCTTTTGTAGCAGATGTCGCCGAATTCGTCGAGGCGGGAATCCCGAGAGGAATTTTGCCAGCGGCGGCTTTCCTCAAGCCAAAAAGCCTCGTTTTCGGGGCGGAGGCGGTCGTGGGTGGTAAAGACGAATTTCGACCCGCGCTTTAAAACCCTGAAAATTTCCGAAAAAGCCCTGCGGCGGTTCGCCCTCTGCGGAATTTGCATAACGCCGTTAAAGCCGAAAATCGCTCCGCCGAAAGACTCGTTGGCAAAAGGCAGGCTCGTGGCGTCGGCAACCAGATATTTTATTGTTTTGTCGCCGCAGTCGCCCGCGATTTCGCGCGCGAAGTCTATCATCTTTTCCGAAAAATCAGTGGCTGTGATGTCGGAAAACCCGAGAGAGCAAAGGCCGTGGGCGATTCTGCCCGCGCCGCAGCCGAGCTCCAAAAGCGCGCAGTCTTTTTCAAACTCCCGAAGGAACACGATTTTTTCGCTCTCCCAAAGGCCGACCCGCAAAACGGCGCGGGCGTAGTCGCAGACGACGTCGTCTCTGGAAAAGTGCTTTTTAACGTCTTCGGAATTCATTTTTTAAGGTTTTTAATTTTTTCGTTTTTTAAATTAGACTAATCAAAAAAATAGGAAAAGAAAAAAACGTAATAAGCTCTCCCCAAAACTTTGGCGGAAGATTTTACGCCCCCCACCGCTTGAATTGCTTACGCAATAATTTTTTGGAGAAAAAAATAGTCTGATTAAAAAAGAATAAAGAAAAACCGTTGTAAGCTCTCTTGTTTTAGGCGAGAGGATTTTGGGTGCGGAACAAAAAAGAGTAATTTCTAAAAAACGTCGCGCACCCGTTTAGGCGCATTGATTTTGGATGAAGAAGCAGGCGCAAGAGCAAAAAAAGCTCGGAATAGAATTTACATTCATTCCGAGCTTCTTTTTGCCGAAGCAACGAACTTCTTCGCCAAAAGCAATCGCCTAACGCTGTATGGGCTCCTCGAAGGGGCTCGCCGGCAAATCTCCGCTGTTGTAGAGGTTTACGTCGGGGTCGGCCTCCCACGCGTAGCGCAGCGTGGCTGGGTCGGAAACCTCTTTGGGAACCTGAACCAAAACCGTTTGCGGCGACGCGATTTTTGCCTTGGCCGGGTAAAACTTGCCGTCCGCCCCAGCGACTTCAAAGCACCTCGCCTCGTCGCCGTCCTTGAGCTTCAAGCCCTTCGCGGTATATTTAAACGTCGCCTTAACCGCGCCCTTTTCAAGCTTCACGCTTTTTACAAGGGGGGCGCGCGCGACGATTTGCTTTGCGCCGTAGTTGTCGGCAAGAACCATGCGCAAAAGGCGGTCTACAACCATTGTCTTGTCGCGCGGGTGCAAATCGATTTCGTGGCCGTCTATTGTCACGGCTACTCCGCTATAAGGCACTATGTCGGCAAGCTTGCGCTGCACGTTGCGGATTTTCGGCCAATGCGGCTCTTTGTAGTCGGGCAGCTGGACAGTGTAGATTGGCATTTTCGGGTTCTCGAAAATTTCGCGCATATTCTTGGCGTAAAACGGGAACTGCTTCAGGTACAATTCCGCGCCGGAATTCATTTCGCCCTGATACCAAAGCACGCCCTTTATGGAGTACGGGACTATCGGATTCATCATCGCGTTGAACGAGTGCGAGGGGCGGCTTTCGTAATTTAAGCGCGGGAAGCGCAGGGTGTTGCGCTTTTCAAGCGGCTTGGCCTCCCAGCGCTTTACGTCGTCGTTATGCCACGAGCGGCATTTTTCCAAAAGCTTTTTGGCGTCTTCGGCAGTGCCGGCCTCGGCGATTGCCTTGGCGCTCATCCAAGTTTCGAGGTTCGCCCCGCCGAACGAGGAGTTTATAACGCCCACGGGAACGTCGCCAAGCTCCTTGCTAAGCCTCTGCGCAAAAAGGGTGAGCAAAACGGACATTTCGCGCGTGGTTTCGTAATTGTCGTGGTGGTAGGTTTTCCAGGTCGCCTCTTTCGGGAGGGAGTGCATGCCCTGCGGAGCGGCGGAGCCCGTGGCGGGAATCCAGAAGTAGCGGAGGTTTGGCGGCAGGTCGGTCTTTTTTATCATTTCGTCCATGGGCTTTACATGGCGGATTTGGAACTGCATGTTGCTCTGCCCCGACCCGAGCCAGACCTCGCCCACAAGCACGTTTTTGTAAACGATTTTATTGACGCCCGCTATGGCCATGGTTGTAGGCTCTTTCACGTATTTTTTTACAGGAGGAAGATCGACCCTCCAGTAGCCGTTTTCGTCGGCCGTGGCCGAGCCGGAGGAGTTCAGGAAGCTTACGCTGACCTTCTCGCCCTTGTCGGCGGTGCCCCAAACCCTTATCGGCGCGTTCGCCTGAATAACCATATTGTCGGAAAATATCGGAGCGGGGAAGACCTCCGCGTTCGCGCAAGCCCCCGCAAGCAACATTCCGCCCGCAACCATCAAAATAAGTTTTTTATTCATACGTTTTTTTTGAATATTTTATCGGGCGGGGATTTTCAAGCTTTTATTGTCGTTGTGTTCGCGGGCGGATATTTTTAAGCTTAAACCCGCAAAGCGCCCGCGCCGCCCTCTCGCTTTTTTATTTGACTTGGCGGGGCGTTAAGGTAGATTTTTAATATCATAACATTAAAAATTTACCAAAAGATAAAACAGCGATGAAAGTATATATAAACGGCAAATTCTACGAAAAGGAAGACGCGAAAGTTTCCGTGTTCGACCACGGCTTTCTCTACGGCGACGGCATCTTTGAAGGAATCAGGCTTTATTCCGGAAACGTGTTCAGGCTCAACCTGCACATCGAAAGGCTTTTCAAGTCGGCAAAGGCCATAATGCTCGACATGCCCTGGACGCCGCAGGAGGTAATAGACGCCGTGTGCGAGTCGTGCAGAGTAAACAACCTTACAGACGGCTACATCAGGCTGGTGGTTTCGAGGGGCGCGGGCGCGCTCGGGCTTTCGCCAAAAACCTGCTCAAACCCGCAGCTTATAATAATCGCCGACCAAATCCAGCTCTACTCCCCAGACCTTTACGAAAAGGGATTGAAGGAGATCGG
>JAGBOM010000351.1 GCA_017633865.1 Opitutales bacterium | reverse complement strand
GCAAAGCTTTCGGCCTCGGGCGGGTGCGCGAAGGCGGGCAAAAACGGCGAGGCGCGCTTCGAGCGCTTCGGCGAAGGCGCAATATCGGCAAGCTTCATGCGCAAATTCGCGTCCATACCCGTAATCTGCGCAAGGCCCGCCCCCGAGAATTTCCCGAAGAACACCTCGGCAAACCCCATAGACAAAATCGTCCACGCAAACCTCGAAGCCGCGGGGATAATCCCCTCGGAAATCTGCACAGATTCGGAATTTCTGCGCAGGGTATATCTGGACGCCACGGGGCTTCTGCCCTCCCCCAAAACCGCCGAGGCCTTTTTGCGCGACAAATCGAAGGACAAGCGCGCCGCGCTGATAGAGTCGCTTTTAAAAAGCCCCGAATTTACCGACATGCTCGCCATGAGGCTGTCAGACGCGCTCAGGATAAAGAGCGAATTCCCGAGCAACCTCTGGCCCAACGCCGCGCAGGCCTACTACGTCTGGCTGCGCGACTGCCTTGCGGCCGGCAAGCCCTACGACATCATCGCGCGCGAAATGCTCCTTTCAAGCGGGAGCAATTTCAAGTCGCCGCCGTCCAATTTTTACAGAGCCGTAAGCTCGAAGAACGCCGAGGGCTTTTCGGAATCGGTAGCCCTTGTGTTTATGGGGCTGCGCACCAACTGCATAAAGTGCCACGCCCACCCCTATGAAGACTGGACGATGGCCGACAACAAAAACTTCGCCGCCATTTTCAAAAACCTGAGCTTTAAAAAATCAAAGGAGTGGAAGGAGGAAATCCTCTGCGTAAACGTTCCCGACTTCGCCGACGGCGCAAAGGAGGAATCATTCAAAATCTTCGGCGAAACAATAAAAAGCCCCGCGGGGGCCGACTATCGCGAAGCCTTCGCCGAATGGCTTTTGGACAAGAAAAATCCGTACTTCGCAAAAATCGCCGTTTCAAGAATATGGCACTGGATTTTCTCGAAAGGCCTTGTCGAGCCCGCCGACGACATACGCCCGAACAACGTCTCGGCAAACGCCGAAATTCTCGACATTCTAAGCGCGGAATTTATAAACTCGGGCTTCGATTTAAAATCGGTTTACCGCCTGATTTTCAACTCGCAAACCTACCAGCGCTCGAGCGTCCCGAACGCCACAAACAAAAACGACGAAAAGCTGTTTTCAAGGCACATACCCTCGCGCCTGACAGCCGAAAGCCTAAACGACATCATAAGCGGCTCGCTCGGCGTTTACCAGCCGTTTAAAAGCATAACCCCCGAGCCCTACGCCTTCTGGCCCGAAGACTTCCGCGCGATAAAGCTGCACGACGGAAGCGTGTCGAACCCCTTCCTTACGCTGTTCGGCAAGCCCGGCAGAAACTCGTCGCACCTAAACGACCGCTCCGACAAAATCTCGATGCAGCAGCTTTTGCACCTCATGGGCAGCGCAAACATCACTTCAAAGCTGAACGGCTCGCGCTTTTTGAGGGAGCTTTCAAAGCCGAAATATTCAAACGACGAAAAAATCAAGACGCTGTACCTCACATTCCTTTGCCGCCCGCCCACCGCGCGCGAGGCGGAAATTTCAAAAAAAGCCCTAAGCTCGGGCAAGCCCCCGCTTGAGTCGCTGAAAGACCTGACTTGGGCGATAATAAACACGAAGGAATTTCTCTATAAAATTTAACCCTATAAAAATTATGGCGAAAAAATTTAAAATCGGTTTGGATATGTCGCGGCGCGATTTCATAAAAATCGGCTCGGTTTCCGCGGCGTATTTGTCGCTTGGAAGAATCCTCGCCCCAACGCTATTCGCGCAGCAGCCCCAGACCGCGGCAAAGCAGCCGAAGGCTAAGGCCGTCATACAGATTTTTCTCGCGGGCGGCCCCTGCCATATCGACACGTTCGACCCCAAGCCTAACCTTTCAAGAGAATATATAGGCGGCATCGAGGGAGTGTCGCACACGAATATTGACGGCATAGACATTTCAAGCTCAATGCCCCTAACGGCGAGGCAGGCCGACAAATACAGCGTTATCCGCGGCATGACCCACGGCGACAACAGCCACGAGGTCTCGACCTACATGATGCTTTCGGGCCTGCCGTCGGGCGGCGAGCTGGTGTACCCGTCTATAGGATCCGTCATCGCCTACGACAGGCTCCGCAAGG
>JAGBOM010000350.1 GCA_017633865.1 Opitutales bacterium | reverse complement strand
TTTTCCTGCGGGTGGACGTCTTCGGCGAGGCTTTCGGCCGGTATGCCGATTGAGACGAACCAGTTTTTGCAGGCGTCAATCCACTGGCGGTGCAGGGTTTTCCAGTCGTCGTAGGGGGAGATAAAATATTCGATTTCCATCTGCTCGAACTCGCGGCTGCGGAATATGAAATTGCGCGGGGGGATTTCGTTGCGGAAGGCCTTGCCGATTTGCGCTATGCCGAAAGGCAGCTTGACGCGCGAGGTGTCGACAACGTTTTTAAAGTCGGCAAATATGCCCTGGGCGGTTTCGGGGCGAAGGTAGGCGATGGCGGTTTCGTCGCGAAGGGCGCCCACATAGGTCTGGAACATCAAATTGAAGTCCCGCGGGGGGGTGAGGGAGCCCGCCTTGCCCGTCGCGGGAGAGGGAATGAGGGCGTACTCGGAGGGCTTCGCCTCCATGTAGCTTTTAAGAACAACCGCGCCGAGAGCGCCCTGGCGGCCAAGCTTGCGCTTTAAATCCGCGGCCTTTTCCTCGGCCTGCGCCTGCATGCCCTCGTCCTCCAAGACGGAGACGTAGCCGATTGCCTCGCCGTCAACCTTGACCTCGGCGAAGAAAAGCTGGTCGGCCCTGAAGCGCAATTTGGACTCCTTGCAGTCCACCATCGGGTCTGAAAATCCGTCGACGTGCCCCGAGGCGCGCCAAACGTCGGGGTGCATTATTATAGAGGCGTCCAAGCCCACGACGTCGTCTCGCATGTGGACAAAATCCTTCCACCAAGCCCTTTTGATGTTGTTTTTCAATTCAACGCCGAGCGGGCCGTAGTCGAAAAATCCGTTAAAGCCGCCGTAAATTTCGGACGAGCGGTAAATAAACCCTCTGCGCTTGCAAAGGCCTTCAATCGTTGCCATGTCAACCATAGTGGAAAATTTTTATTATTCGGATATAAAAGCGAACAAAAAAATGCGCGTCAAGCCGATTTGCCCGAATCGGCGCCGTCCCCGCTTTTTTTCGCGCGCAAAAAAACGCCTTGCGGGCGGAAAACCCGCAAGATGGCGCCCAAAAGCGGGCGAGCCTATTTCTTCGGCGACTGCGACTCCAGCAGAGACTGTATTTGCGACAGCAGCCCGCTCTTAGCCGCGTCCGGATGCGGCCCGACCGACAAAATCTTCCTGCAAACCGGGCAGGCGTAGCTCACGCCCTTCCACGGGCCCCCGGGGTTTCTCTCTAGCTCTATTTCCTCTACGTTAAGCCTTGTGATTGTCGCATTGCAATATGGGCATTTGGATTTGTTAGGCATTTATGCAAACTCCTTTCTATTCAAATATTAAGATATTGTTTTTAAAAATGCTTGCAACCTTTTTTTATAAATAAAAATATTTCGGCGAAAAAAATGAATCTGACACTAAAAGCGAAAGAGCAAATCGGCGAATTTCTAAAAAAAATCCCCGCGCCAACGGCTCTCGACCTAACGGCGGGCAACGGGTTCGACACAGCCTTCCTCGCAGAAAGCGTCGGCGCGAAAGGCAAAGTTTTCGCATTCGACATTCAGCCCGAAGCCGTCGCGAGCGCGAAAGCGCGGGTTGAAAGCCTCGGGCTGTCGGCAAGGTGCGACTTTTTTAGCGCCCCGCACGAGCTTTTGGCCTCGCTTCTGCCAAAAAAATATTTCGGCAAAATAAACGCCGCCATGCTCAACCTCGGCTACCTGCCGAATTCCGACAAGCGCGTAATAACCCGCCCAAGCTCCACAATCGCCGCGCTAAAAGCTCTGCAAGGCGCCGCCGAAAAAGGCCGCAATAAAATAAGCGTGCTTTCATACAGGGCGCACGACGGCGGCGAGGAAGAGTTCCGCGAAGTCTCAAACTTCCTCGAGAAATTCTCGCCCAAAATTTATTCCGACTTCTCCAACCCGAAATCCCCCGCGCTTTTTATATTCGGCTTTTAAAGCCGCCGCTTAAGCCCCGCGCGAATGCGGATTTTGCCCCCCCCGCGCAACGCCGCCGCTTATTTTTAACAGGGTTTAATGCTAATTTTTTGAAGGTATTATATAAGCGAAAAACCACCGAGCGATAAAAATTTTAAGCTCAAAATTTCCTACAATCTAAAACTGCATTTTGAATTGTAGGAAAAATTACTTGACTAATTGCAAAAACTTCCGACAATTTAAAACAGGATTTTGAATTATAGGATACTTTATGTTTGTAAAACGCCATATTAAAGAAGCGTTTGGGCGAATCTGCTCATTCTTTCCCGTAGCATTGGTAATTGGCGCGCGGCAGGTCGGCAAGAGCACCTTCCTGCGAAAGATTGCGGAGCCAACGCGCAAATACGTTTCTCTGGATCCGCTAGATGTTCAAAAACAGGCGCGCGAAGACCCCCGTTTGTTTCTCGCAAACAACCCTCCGCCCGTAATTTTTGACGAGATTCAAAACGTCCCCGAATTATTGCCGTATATAAAGGCCGCGGTTGACGAAGCCCGCATTGCGTCCCCAAAAAAGGCAAAGGGCTTGTTTTGGCTTACGGGCTCCCACCAATTCCATCTGATGAAAGGAGTATCCGAGTCGCTCGCGGGGCGCGCGGGCATCTTGAACCTCTACGGGATGTCGAATGCAGAGTTGGACGGGCGCAAGCCGCAGCCTTTCCTGCCGGATATGCGGCTGGCAAATATTTACGCGAAATCCCCAATCGAAATATTCACGCGCATTTGGCGCGGTTCGTATCCCGAAATCGCGACGGCAAACCCCGACGCAAATATGTGGTCGGCGTTTTTTCAGTCCTACATTCAAACCTATCTTATGCGGGACGTGCGCGCGCTGGCCCAAGTCGCCAACGAACACAAATTCTACGACTTTCTCCGCGCCGCCGCCGCCCGAACCGGACAAATGCTAAACTATTCAAGCCTCGCGCGCGACGCGGATATTTCGCAACCTACGGCGAAAAGCTACTTGAGCATTTTGGAGACTTCGGTGATAGTCAAACTGCTTTATCCATATTCTCGAAACAAAACCCGCAATATGGTTTCCACTCCAAAACTCCATATGCTCGATACGGGGCTTGCCGCGTTTTTGACGGGCTGGACTTCGCCGGAAGCCCTGATGAACGGCGCGATGGCGGGCGCGTTTTTCGAGTCGTGGGGCGTTGCGGAAATCCTAAAAAGCTATGTAAACGCGGGGGAAACTCCGAATTTCTACTACTACCGCGACAAGGATAAAAACGAAATAGACCTCGTAATAGAACGCGACGGAAAATTGTATCCCGTTGAGTTTAAGAAGGCGGCAAGCTTCTCAAAGTCCGACGCAAAACACTTCAACAGGCTTTCCGAGTTCAAAATGCCGCTTGGCGCAGGCGCGCTCGTAAGCCTCTATCCCGACCCGATTCTCATTAAAGACAACGCAAAAAACATTCCCGTGTTTGCCCTGTAATCATTATTGGGCATATCGGCATCGAAAGCTAATTTGCCCCCCGCGCAACGCCGCCCTTTCCGCAAAAAATATTTGACTTGGGCTTCGTTTAGAAACATTGTTTCATTTATTAAACCCGCCAGCTATATGGAAAGCGTTTTTAAAAGAATATTTAAGGGATTTGTTTTATTTGCGGCGTCCGCAATCCTCGCCTGCCCCGCGGGCGCGGAGGCGAAAAAATTCGGGAGGGACTTCTCCCCCGCGGAGGGCATTTTAACGCCTTCCGAAAAATCCGCC
>JAGBOM010000349.1 GCA_017633865.1 Opitutales bacterium | reverse complement strand
CGCTGGACACCCCCGTGGGCGTCATAAACTCGTCATGGGGCGGCTCGCGCATAGAGCCGTGGATTTCAAAGGAGGCGTTCAAAACCTCCGGCGCAAGCTTCAAATCCGCAAACAACGAGGAGTTTAAGTCGTGGAAGGAGTACGAAGCCTTCACCTCCAACTACGAGAGCCTGCGCGAAAACTACATCAAAAATTTCTCGAAATGGATTGAGGAAAACCCGACGGGGCGCCTGCAAAACAAAAACCGCGCCTCGCGACCCAAAATGCCAATCGACGTTCTTTCAAACGAGCACAACCCCACAAACAAATACAACTCCATGATTTGCGGCATCGCGCCCCTTTCGCCGAAGGGAGTTTTGTGGTACCAGGGCGAGTCGAACGCCTCCCAGCCCTACTTCTACGGCGAGTTGCTGAAGCTTATGGTCAACTCATGGCGCAAGCACTTCAAGCGCGACTTTTATTTCTACTATGTCGATTTGGCGGCGTTTACGGAGACCCAAAACCAGCCCGTGCAAATGGGCTCGTGGGGCGGAATCCGCGAAACCATGGCGGAGGTTTTGGAGCTCCCAAAAACGGGCGTGGCAACTTCGATAGACTCCGGCGGCTCTAAAACAAACGGCCAGGGCGACATCCACCCGCCGCACAAGGAGCTGGTCTCTACCCGCCTCGCAAACATGGCGCTCGCCGACGTTTACAAAAAGGGCAGCCCCAAGGCCGCGCGCTCGCCGAGATACGCGGGCGAATTCAAGGTCGAGGGCGGCAGGCTCATAGTTAAAATCGCGAACGCCGAAGGCCTGCGCAAAATGGCGGGCAAAGAAAAGCTCACGGGCTTTGCAATACGCGGCGAAAACCCGCGCGACTGGAAGTGGGCCGACGCCGAAATAAAGGGCGACACAATCGCGCTTTCGTCCCCCGAAGTCCCCAACCCCAAGGCCGCGCGCTACGCGTGGGCTTCGTGGCCGCTGGTTTCGGTGGAAAGCAAACACGGCCTGCCGCTTTTGTCGTTCTCGACGGACGGCGGCGCGTACCTCGACTATAACCGCGCAAAAAAACAGCCCTAACCCCGCGCGGTTTCGACAATTTAAAAAAACGATAAACCAAACAGCAAAATATATATGATGAAAAGAACGATTCTACTTGCCGCCGCGGCAGTAGCCGCGGCCTCCGCATTCGGAGACATCCGCTTCAAAAACATATACCAAAACAATATGGTTTTGCAGGCCAACGAGGAAAACGTAATAGCCGGCAAGACCGACGAGCCCAACAAGCCCGTCGCCCTCAAATATAGAGCCGTTTCAAAAGACGGCAAAGTCGCCGAAAAAACAATATCGAACATTAAAAGCGACAAATTAGGCCGCTGGTTCGCAAAGCTCCCCGCCTTCCCCAAGCGCACGGTTTTGGACATCGAGGCGTCTTCAGAAGGCCAAAGCGCGAGGATTCAAGACGTCGTTACGGGCGAGCTTTGGATGGGCTCCGGACAAAGCAATATGGAGTGGAATTTCGGCGCGAACACCGTCGACAAGGAGTATGTAAAAAAATATCAGCTCGACGCCGACGCCTCAAACGGCGACATCCGAATCTTCACCGTCCAGCACAACATTTTGGCCGAGCCCATCGACGAAGTCTGCGGCGACTGGCGAAAGATTGACGCCCGAAACGTCCGCGGCGCAAGCCAGGTCTGCTACATCTTCGCCTCAAAGCTAAGCAAGGCTCTCGACACGCCGGTGGGCGTCATAAATTCGTCGTGGAGCGGCACGAGGGTCGAGCCGTGGATTTCAAAGGAGGCCTACATGTCGTCGCCGGCCTGCAAGGCGATTTACGAAGAGCAGATGGACGGCGTAGAAAACTACAATCAAATACGCGGCAACTACATCAAAAACTTCCCCAAGTGGATAGAGAAAAACCCGACAAACCGCCTGCAAAGCCTAAACAGCAAAGAGCGCCCGCAAATGCCAAAGGATCTCGTCGCCAACAACCAGCTGCCCGCCAATATTTATAACGGCATGGTGCACGGCATAGCGCCGCTCGCGCCAAAGGGCGTTCTGTGGTACCAGGGCGAGTCGAACGCGGGGCAGCCCTACCAGTACGGCGAGCTCATAAAGCTTATGGTTTCGTCCTGGCGCAAACACTTTAAGCGCGACTTCCACTTCTTCTACGTCGAGCTTGCCGCCATCAACGACCCGCAAAAAGACCCCGTGCACTTCGGCTCGTGGGGCGGCATAAGAGAGGCGCAGGCGGAAGTCTTGGAGCTCCCCAATACGGGGGTTGCAAGCTCGGCCGACAACGGCGGCTCCAAGCTCGGAGGCCGCGGCGACATCCACCCGCCGCACAAGGAGTTTATCTGCGGCCGCCTCGCAAACTTGGCTCTCGCCAAAGTATACAAACAGGGCGCGCTAAGCCGCGCGGTTTCGCCGTCGTATAAGTCGATGAAAATCGAGGGCGATAAAATCGTAATCGAGCTCGACAACGCCGAAGGCCTCGCGCTGTGCGCCCACCCCGCCATAAACTCGCCCGAGTCCGAAACGCCGCCCCCCGCCGAAAAGATTACGGGCTTTGCAATACGCGGCGAAAACCCGCGCGACTGGAAGTGGGCGGACGTCGAAATCAAAAACGGCAAACTCATAGTTTCGAGCCCCGAAGTTTCCGAGCCCAAGGCGGTGCGCTACGGCTGGTGCAACTGGCCGCTGATAAGCCTCAAAAACAAGTACGGCCTGCCGCTTCGCCCGTTCTCGACCGACGGCGGCGCGTATCTCGACTACAACCGCAAAAAGAACTAGGCTTCGCGGCTCCGCGCTGTTTTTAAGCGCGGGG
>JAGBOM010000004.1 GCA_017633865.1 Opitutales bacterium | reverse complement strand
CCCTCAAGGCCGGCAAAAGCCCCGCGAGCGTGCACAAAATAACCGCGAACAAACACGCCCTTGCCCCGTCGTAAAAATCGTATTTTACGGGCAGGTTCGAGAAGTGGTAGAAATCCGCGAGAGCCTCTTTGCCGATTACAAATTCGACTATCGGCGCTCTAAAATGGAGTATCAAAAACGTCAGCATTATTCCGAGCGCCGCCCCGCACGCGCCGATGATAAACCCCTGCAGGCAGTAGCACGCCGCGATTTGCCGCGGCCTTGCGCCCATCGCCGCGGCGAGCCCGATTTCCTTCGTCTTTCTAAGAACCGTCGTGTATAATGACGAGCATATTGAAAATGACGCGACTATTATTATAAGCATTATTATTACGCTCATCATGACTTTTTCAGTCATCACAACCCGCATAAACTGGGCGTTGCCCGTAAGCCAAGTGTAGGCGCGGAGCGGGTAGCGCAGAACGTCGGCGTTGAGGTATTTTGCGAAGGCTTTTTCGTCCGCGCCCTTTTTAAGCTTTATAGTTATGGAGTGGTAGCCGCGGCCAAGAGAGTACAAGTCCTGCATTCTTCTTAGCGAGACGATGCAAACGGTTTTATCCATATCTGAAAAGCCCGAGTGCAAAAGCCCGACAACTTTCATTTTTACAGGCAGCGGGATTTCGTCTTTCGAGAGCTTGTCGAGCATTGTGGGCGCGTAGATTTCAACAGTTTCGCCGACGGAAATTCCGAGCGAGTTTGCGAGGTGTATGCCCACGATTATGGAGTCGTCGTCGAGGTCTTCAAGGCTGCCCATGCGGACGTAGCCTTTGTCTTTAAGCGCGATTGCGCAGTCTTTTGAGATGGTGTCGTAGCTGCGCAGAAGCGGGTACGCGGGCGTGGAGCCGCTCATGAGCATTACAGAGCCGCAGGCGGTTTTTTCCACCGCCTCGACTTCGGGGTTTGCCTTGAGCGCCTTTACGATTTCGTCGGCGTTCGCGCCCAAGATTTTTCCGTTCGCCTCGATTTTTATTTGGCCGCCCGTGTCTTTAAGCTTTGCGGCGATTTCCGAATGAAAGCCGTTCATTACGCTTTGGGTCCCGAAAAGCGCGAGCACGCCAACCCCCACGCCCAAAACCGATACAATCGCAAAAAGCGAAGCGAATTTCCCCGACGGGAAAAGCTGCTTTATCGCTATGTAAATCCACCACTTCATTAAGAAAATTTTATCCTTAAAAAAATAAAAAATTTTTCGATTTTTTCGCGCGGCGGGAGGATGAGAATCCGCCCCCCCCGCGCGTTGGGCTAAACAAAAAAGCCTAAAAAAACAAAAAGCCCCGCGGCTTTCCGCGGAGCCTTAAAACCGCCTACTGGGCTTCGGGGCGAAGCGACGGGAAAAGTATCACGTCTCTAATGTTCGCCGCGCCCGTAAGCAAAATTACGAGCCTGTCTATGCCTATGCCCATGCCGCCCGCGGGGGGCATACCGAATTCGAGAGCCTCCAAAAAGCTCTTGTCGAGCTTCTGGATTTCCTCGCCAACCTGCGCCTCGAACATCTGGCGCTGGATGATGGGGTCGTTCTGCTCGGAGTACGCGGGGGCGACTTCCTGCCCGTTTATGCAAAACTCGAAAACGTCGATGACGTCGGGGTCTTCCTTGTTGATTTTCGCGAGCGGGCAAAGCTGCTTTGCGATGT
>JAGBOM010000348.1 GCA_017633865.1 Opitutales bacterium | reverse complement strand
GGGCGGGAGAATTTTTTTCGGTTTTTTTTTTCGTGTTTGTTTTTCGGGCTAGCTTTTTTTTAGGCGGGTTTTTTATTGTTTCAGGTTTTGGGGCGAGGTTCGCTTGTTTGGGGTTTTTTAGGGGAGGGGGCGTATTTATTTGCGGCTCTAAAAACTTGACGCGCGGGTTATGCGCGGATTTTATTGTAGGCTTAATTTTTAAAAAGGAGAAATTTATGTGTCCGTGGCTTTTGCTTATTGCGGCGGGGGGCTTTGAAATCGCCTTCGCAGTTTCCATAAAATATTCCGAGGGCTTTACGCGGATTGTCCCGACAGTCGTAATGTGCGTTTGCGCGATTTTAAGCTTCGGGCTTTTGAATGTCGCGGTAAAGCACATGCCCGTCGGCACGGCCTATGCGGTTTGGACGGGCATAGGCGCTTTGGGCACCGCCGTTTACGGGATTCTCGTTTTCGGGGAGAGCGCTGCCGCGGCGAGGATAATATGTTTAGCGTTTATCTTGACGGGGCTTGTGGGGCTCAATTTGGTTTCCGAGCATATTTAGCGCGGGTTTTGCGCGCCGCCGCTTCGGCTCTTTTTTCAGAATATACTTGCAAAAGCGCGGGCGGCGGAATTAGATTAACTCTTTATAAATTTTTTAGGAATGTTAAATTATGAATAACTTATTCTGCATTATCGCGCAGGCGGCAGGCGCCTCCGAAGCTTCCCAAACCGCGGCTCCCGCCTCGGGCGGCGGGTTCAATCCCCTAATACTAATGCTCCTCTTTTTGGGCGCGATGTATTTCTTGATGATTGCCCCGCAAAGAAAGAGGCAAAAGCAGCATGAAAAAATGCTAAACGAGCTTGAAAGCGGCGACAGCGTAATAACCATAGGCGGCATCTACGGCAAAATCACGAACAAGACCGACAAAACCTTTACGCTCAAGGTTTCCGACACAACGAAAATCGAAATCCTCAAAAGCGCGGTCGCGCAGAAGGTTCAGGACGCCCCCGAAGCGGCTCAAAAGTAGTTTTTAACGATGAAAAGCAGCATAATCTGGAAATTGGCCATAACAGCCGTCGTGCTCGCGTGGGCGGTTTTGGCGATGACTCCCTTTAAAAGCACGCCTTTTGAAAGCTATATCGAAACCCGCTCCACCCGCAATTCCGGCGAGTTCAAAAAGGTTTTGGACGAGGCCAAAAAGCGCGTCGACCCCGTAAATTACAAGGCCGACAAGACGAAGTCGTCAACCCTGTTTACGGCTTTGGGCGAATACGCAAAGGCCAACAAAATCGACCTGTCGCAGTTTTTCGACGTAAACGTTTACGACATCAAAAATCTGGACAAGCGCAACGACGTTTTGCTGCGCGAGCTTTACCGCCAAAGCAAGTCCGCCCTCAAAAAGGGCTTGGACCTCGAGGGCGGCGTTTCTTTCACTCTTGAAATCAACAAGGACGAGCTCGCCGACGATCCGTTTTCGCGCAAGGGCCAGCTTGACGACGTTTTAAGGGTTGTCGACAGCCGCATTAACGGCCTGGGCGTTACCGAGCCTTCAATAAGGATTGTCGGCTCGAACTCGATAGAAGTCCAGATGCCGGGCGTTTCGTTGAAGGACAACCCAGAGGCGATAGAGTCTTTGTCGCGCCCCGCCAAGCTTGAATTCCGCGAGGTTTACCGCGACGCGCGCCCCGCCTCGATGGATGTGCCCAAGCGCGACTGGCCGCTGGGCTACGAGCTTTTGGGCATGGAGGACGAAGGCTCCGACGGCAAGCTCTACGAGCGCCCGCTGTACGTTAAAAAGCGCGCGGAGGCCGGCGGCGACATCATCTCGAAGGCCTATCCGCACATGGACGAGGCGGGCAGGTATGCGGTCGGCATGGAATTTACCTCGAGGGGCTCGAAGGTTTTTGAGTCCATCACTTCGGGCATCTTGAAGGAGGACGCGCTCCATTCGGGCGACGCCAACCCGATGACGCGCAAGAAGCTTCTTGCAATCGTCTTGGACGGCAAGCTCATGAGCGCGCCGCAGATTTCGAGCGTCATTTCCGACAGGGGCACGATTACGGGCAACTTCAACCAGCGCGAGGCAATCGAGCTTGCCAACGCCCTCAACAACCCGCTGAAAGTCGGCCTTACGAGAACCTCGATGAACGAGGTCGGCCCCTCGATGGCGGCCAACGCGCAGGAGTCCTCGATTTTCGCGGCGGCGGTCGGCGCGGGGCTGGTGTTTTTGTTCATGCTCTTGTACTACCGCGGCATGGGGCTTATTTCGATACTTACGGTTATAGCAAACATCGTGATAATTTTGGGAGTGCTGGCGAGCTTCGGAGCCACGATAACCTTGCCCGGCATCGCGGCTTTGGTTTTGACTGTCGGCATGGCGGTTGACGCCAACATCCTTATTTTCGAGCGCATGCGCGAGGAGCTTTTGGCGGGCAAGTCCATGAAAAACGCCCTCGACGCGGGCTACGAAAAGGCGTTCTCGACGATTGTCGACGCCAATTTGACGACGCTTCTTACAGCGGTAATCCTTTGGAAAATGGGCACGGGCCCCGTAAAGGGCTTCGGCGTGACTTTGGCTGTCGGCATTTTGGCGACGCTCTTTTGCGCGCTTGTGTTCGGCAGGGCTTTGTGCGAAATCGTCGTGTCTTTGGGGCTCTTTAAAAACTCGTTCAAGTTCCAGCTTTTGAAGTCCGCAAACTTCGACTACATGGCAAGGCGCAGGAAGGCTTTTGCCGCGGCGTGGACTGTTATTTTAATAGGGGTAGCGGCGGCGTTTATCCGAGGCGACAAGTGCCTTAGCATAGACTTTACCGGCGGCGAAACCCTTACGGTCGCTTTCGCCGAAAAAATCGACGTGGACAAAATCACGTCCGTTTCCAACGCCGATACCTTCGGCGAAGTGCAGGCAACCTACAAGAAGGACATCGCAACCGGCGCGGAGGTTCTGGCCATCCAGACCGAAACCGGCAGGGGCGAAAAAATCCTCGAAATATTGAAGGAGAAATTCCCGAACGCCAAGCTCGACCTAAAAGGCACCGAATCTATCGGCGCGGCCGTAAGCTCGGAAATTACCACAAACGCGTTCATATCTTTGGCAATCGCGCTTTTGGGCGTCTTGCTGTATGTGGCGCTGCGCTTTGAAATAGGATTCGGCGTGGGCGCCGTGCTGTCTTTAATGCACGACGTTTTGATGTCGATAGGCGCGTATCTTGTTTTGGGGATTTTCGGAATCGGCTCGGGGCAGTTTTCGGCGCCGATGATTGCGGCTGTTTTGATGGTTGTGGGCTATTCGATAAACGATAAAATCGTCGTTTTCGACCGCGTAAGGGAGGAGCTCCCGCTCAACCCGCAGATGTCCCTTTACGACGTCATAAAACTTGCAATCAACAGGACGATGTCAAGAACCATAATAACGTCCATTACCACGTTCTTTGCGGCGGGCGCGCTGTTTGTGTTCGGCACGGGCATTATTAAGGACTTCTCGCTGATATTTATGCTGGGCATCGTGTTCGGCACGTTCTCCTCGGTATTCCTTGCAAGCCCCATATTCTACTGGTGGCACAAGGGCAAGCGCAAGAGCGTCGAAGACCAGGAGGCCGAAATCAAGCACGACTGGCAGGAAAACCAATAAAAATTTTTTATTATGGCGGAAAAAATCACTATTTCAGGCGGCGGGCTTTCGGTTCCCAACAACCCGATTTTGCCCTACATTGAAGGCGACGGCACGGGCCCCGACATTTGGCGCGCGGCCGTCGGAGTTTTCGACGCGGCGGTTGCCAAGGCGTATTCCGGGCAGCGCAAAATCGAGTGGCTCGAGGTTTTCGCGGGGGAGAAATCCTACAACCGCTCGGGCGAATGGCTCCCGAAGGCGACTCTCGACGCGTTTAAGGAATACTTGGTGGGCATTAAAGGCCCGCTTACAACGCCCATAGGCGGGGGCATACGCTCTTTGAACGTCGCTCTCAGGCAGGAGCTCGACCTTTACGTATGCCAGCGCCCCGTGCGCTACT
>JAGBOM010000347.1 GCA_017633865.1 Opitutales bacterium | reverse complement strand
GAGGAGGTCATCAAGAAGATCTACGAAGGAGGCGCATCATGACACTTCGGAGATATATCGCCCTGACAAGGGCGGGCATAATGGAGTCGCTTGAAAGCGACAATCCGTTCTCCTGCCATGTGGACAGGGTCGAAAGGTTCCTGCGCGAAAGGCTGCAGTCGTCAAGATTTTCAAAATTCGCCCCCGAGAGCCTGCGCGGGAAAATCCTCGCCTGCGACATGAACGTCTCGCTCTCCGCCCCCCCGGGGGGGGAGCATTCGGACGCCTTAAAAATTTGCTTCGGAGTTTCCGACGACCACCCCGCGTTTGTTTGCGGCAACGGATTTTCGGGCGAGATTGTCTGCTGGCTCGACTTTTCGGAAGACGGCGGGCTTTCGGTTTTGTGGTGCCCCGCAAAGAAGGATAGCGACACCCTATCCGACGACCAAAGGCCGGTTTACCGAACCAAAATTTCGGAATATGTAAAAAGAGCCGAATACCTTTACAACTTCGGCGAAAACGGCGGCTGGAAAACCGAGGATGAAATCCGCTCGGGCGGCGAAACTTCAACGCTTTTGCCCGCGTTTTTAAGGCTCGAATTTTCCGACGGAAAGGAGTCGTGCGAAAGATACATCCCGATTTTTTCGGTTGCCGACGCTTCTGTATGCAAACCGTACTCCTACACGAAAGAGCCCTCCGCGCCCACTTCAAACTCATCGGGCAGGGGAGGGGGAGGCTCGTCTTCAAACGCTTCGGGCAGGAGGGGCGGCGGCTCGCCTAATTCAAGCTCCGCGGGGGGGAGAGGCGGAGGAAGATGAGCTATTTTAAGAAGAATAAAAAGGGGGCGCTGCTTTTGTTTTTGCTCGGCATGATAGCCGCGCTTTCCACAGTGGTGGCCGCCATAATATTTTACGCGAGCCGAATAATGGCCTCGAAGGCTTCCGACATGCTTGAAAGCCCCCTGCGGGCGGAGGCCTACAGCGCGCTTTACGCCGCGGTCGCGGAGCTCGAGGAGCTTTACAGCATAGACGGCGGCTTTTATTCGGAAGCCCAGGGCTGGGGCGAATGCTTTAAAAGCGGCAGGGTCGCCTTGCCCGGGGGCTCGGACGTTGAGGTGAAGGTTTCGGACATGCAGGGCAAGATTTCGATTTCGGGAATATCGATTTCAGACTACAAAAAGATTCTCGAGGAGCTCGGCTTTACCGAGCTTGAGGCCGCCGTGCTCGGCGACTGCTATTTCGACTGGATAGACTCCGACAACGCGGTTTCGGGCGAGGGCGCCGAAATGGACGACTACCCCGACGGCGCGCCCAAGCCCCCCAACCGCCCGCTCGAAAGCTTCGGAGAGTTCCGCCGCATAAAAGGCTACGCCGAAATAATGTTCAACCCCGACTCCACCCCCACCGAGCTCTACCAAACCTTCACCCGCATTTTTAGCCTCGAAACTTTTAGCGGCGTGAACCTAAATTCGGCCTCCTCCGAGGTTCTCGAGCTTCTTTGCAATATTTCAGAAGTCGATTTCGACCCTCTTATGCACGACGCCGTCCGCGGCGAGGGCGTACCGCTTTCGGACGGCATAAGCTGGGTGAAAAACGCGGGGGAGCTTCGCGAAAGGGGCTGCGAGCCTCCCGCGAGAAACGCGGAGTATAAAACGGGAATGATAAAAATCGAAGTCCGCGCAAAGCGGGGCGCGGCGGAATTTTTCCTGTCGGCGATTTACTCGAACTCGCTTTCGGAGCCCGCCCCCGCCGACAAAACCGCGATAGGCCGCCCCGAGCAGACCTTTGAAACGGCCTCGGGCTTCAAGCTCGTAAGAATTTTGGAAAGACAGGAGCCTAATTAAAATCGAAAAATTTTTATTTTTATGGCGAAACTTTTTTAGTTTTGCGGTGTTTTCAATTTACCAGATATATGCAGAGCATACCCGACAGTTGTTTTATCGCGCCCGACTCGCTGTTTTTCGCGAAGATACTCGACGCGGACAAGTCTTTGTCTGACGCGGACGCAAGAAGCGTTGCCGAAAATTATTTGGAGGCCGAAGCCCCGCTCGCGCTCGAGCAGATGATGTGGTGCTTTTGGCGCGCGGGCGGGAAAATCCTAATATGCGCGGCGTCGGCGGAAAGAGTCGCGGCTTTCGACGCCGACGCAAAAAGGCTTGAAACGGCTAAGGCGGCGTTTCCCCTCATGGCGGCGGTTTTCGCCGCGCGCCTTGAAAACGGCAGGTATTTTTATAAAAGCGGGGGCGGGGCAAGCTCTTTTAGCGTCGAAAACGGCGAAGTTGCCGAAATCTCGGTTTCCGACTCCGCGCCGGGCGCGGGCGAAGCCGGTTTG
>JAGBOM010000346.1 GCA_017633865.1 Opitutales bacterium | reverse complement strand
TTTGACAACCACAAGCGTAGGCGGGTACTTCGAACAGTTCTTCGGCACGGACGGCTCCATAAAGATGTCCGAAAACCCCGCACTCACAAAGCTCTTTGAGGAAAGGGGCAGGCCGGAGCTCGACAAGAAGTGGGAAGAATACATCAAGCAGGGGCTTATCGTTAAAAAGGAAATGGCGGTTGCCAAGACCGCCGACTCCCGCGAATCCCTGCCACCGCAGGAATATGGCTTCGACGTTCCTTTTGGCACGATTTTCGACAAAGTTAAGAAGGAAATTATCCAAAAGCCGATTCACATGCCGCACCTTGAAAACTTCTTTAACGCAATCCGCGGCAAAGAGCCTTTGAATTGCGACGGCGCGCACGCTTTCGAGGCGGAAGCCGCTGTTTACAAGGTTAACGAAGCTGTCGCGGCGGGCAAGAAGCTCTACTTTAAGGACGAAGACTTCGTCGCATAATTCCAAAAAGAAAGGTTTTTTAAAATGAAGAAAATATCGATAGTATTTGCGGCGTTCGCTTTCGCGGCCGCGGCGTTCGCGGGCACAAAGGTTCTGAAGCTCGACGTCCCCCCCGCGGGGCTCGAGGGCACGCCCGTTCCCGTAAACCTCGCCAACCTCGACAAGAGCAAGGCTCCCAACCCGCAGCCGACTGTTCCCGAAGACGTGCAGCTCATCTCGAAGGGCAAGCCCGTAACGGCTTCCGACGACTTCCCGCTGCAGGGCGACCTCTCCCAGATTACCGACGGCGACAAGGGCGCGTCGATGGGTTCGGTTTGCGAAATTATGGGCGGCTTGCAGTGGGTTCAGATAGACCTCGAAAAGACCGCGGAAATTTTCGCTGTCGCAATCTGGCACTTCCACTCGCAGGAAAGAGCCTATAACGACGTTGTTGTGCAGGTTTCCGACGACCCCGAATTCAAGAAGGACGTTAAAACCATATTCAACGCCGACCACGACAATTCCGCCAAGCTCGGCGCGGGCAAAGACATGGCTTGGATTGAAACAAACGAAGGCAAGCTCATCGTTGTTGATCCTGCTGTTAAAGGCCGCTATGTCCGCCTGTACTCAAACGGCAACAGCACCAACGAAACCAACTCCTACATCGAAGTCGAAATTTTCGGCAGGTAAAAACAGCTGTTGATTTTGCGCTTTTGGGCTTCGGGCAACCGAAGCCCATTTTTTTATCCGCGGGGAGTTCCCGATTGTTTATTCTTTTGGGCTTCGGGCAACCGAAGCACATTTTTTTGAGGCGATAGCTTTTTGCCGACACTTTGCCGGCATAAAAACCCGCTTCGCAATAAAGGTGATTTCTTCTTTTCAAAAATATCAAACGTAAATTTGCGCCGGAGCTAAATTTGTTATATGCTTGAAATCCTATGACTAAGAATTCAACAAAAGTATATTCACTGCAAATAAACAACGGCATTGTAAGCGCGAAGTTCATCGGGACATTGTCCGGTAAAAAAATTATTCGGACAACTCAGGGAATTCGTTTTATAAATGCGCGCGCAAATAAAATAATACGCTAGGAACTTCTCGACGATTTCAAAAAGGACGAGATTTCGTTTTTGGAATCGCAAATAGTAGAGGCCTTAGATCTTACCCAAAGAGCCATATATGCGCTGAAGTCGGGTTCCCTAAAGGCTCTTGAAATCATGACGGACGTCTTTCTAAGATACGACGATAACGCAAGATCCGAAATATTGAAGAAGTTTTCCGAAATTTACGAAGTTTTATGCGGGCAATTAAGATTTAAGCGCAAGCATGTATGCGAAGACCGAAATGAAAAGCTAGACTATGTATATATATCGACAAATCCGGACAGCAAAACATCCACAATTTACGACAAGTTTTTTGAGCACGATGAATATTTTGAAAAAATATTTACACGCTCTAGTCTGTTAATACACGAGGCCGCGCACAGAACGGGGCTTAGGGAGGAAGCCGGAAGCGAAGTTCTCCTAAACGCGGAGAACTATAGAAAATTCGTATGCATATTGTTCGGTATCGCAACATTTGAAGAAATGTACCCCAAAGGAAATGTTGGAAAAACAAAACCCCTAAAATCCAACATCGGCAGGCTTGAATTTCCGAATCCGGACCAACCACGAGACGACAATGGACGTTGGGAAAAAACTTCCAAAGAAGGAGTTAAGACTTCTGCGAAATTTAATAATAATACACCAATTCAGACTAATGAAATCGGAGAGATTTGGGGCGCATTTGATGTATTAATCGACGGGCTAAAGCCAAATACTCCTTATACTATAAGAATCTCGCCCGAATACGAACAATCGGATTTGGACGGGAAAACAATAGAACCGCTAATAGACAATAATAATCCGTCTTGGGCATATGAAGGAAAAAGTGGTGATAAGGGAGAACTGGAATTGAAACGCGTGGGGATATTGGCTCAAGACGGGAATAATCGAGTTTCCGATTATCAAGGCGGAAATATAAAAGGTAAGGTAAAAATAGATATTTATGAAGGAGGTTTTGATGATAATTTCAATGAGGCAGACAAACTAACATGGAATATTCATAAGGGAGAAGATACGCCTCCAAAAGATGTTGAATTACAAAATAGGTACGGATTAGGGGCTTATGGCGCTGCCCATGCATCGAACAATGCCTATATCGACAAAAAATATATATCGGGAAATAAGGGTGGAGGAGTATATGGTCAGGAGGCGAAAAAATCCCCTGTAAAAAGCGAGACTTACAAGTTCGGGTTCGATAAATCCTCAAAGAAATCTTATTTCATCAAATCCGAAAACTAAGTCTTGCCAAGGGTTGCCAAAGATTTTAACAAATTAAATTATGAGGTTTGTTTGTTTAATTTTATTTTCGGCGTTGCAGTGCTCGGCGGGCGTTAATGCTTCCGGCATATCTGTTGAAGCGTCCAACTTCCATACGAATTTCGACGCGCGGGCCGATACCTATGCTGACAAATTGTCCGAAGAAAACAAAAAGCAGTTTTTATCCTCTCCGATTGGGTATTTTGAAAAATGCGCAAAATGGTCCGCTGCGGCTAATCTTAAGTTGGCTCTATATTATTCGGGGGCGAATCTAAAGGTTTTCGACAAGATAGGGGGAGATTCAAACTTGGCCCACGATCAGGAATTTGGCGGATTTTTCCCAAGCGAAGGCTTGTTTGAGCAAAGCGCCTCCCATATAAATTTTGCGCAGGCAAACTCTTTTTGCGCAGGCGCGATAAGGCTTGCCGAAGAAAATCCGCGCCCCGATTGGAGCTTGATTCGCGATTTTTACATACTTAAAGCGTCGATACTCTTATCGGGCGGAAGCTCCGCTTCCGAAAATTCCGCCGCCGAACTGCAAAAAGCAATTTCAAAAATATATCCGGCGCCGCCGAAAGCGGACGGGCTAAACCATTCAAACGCCCTAATGTACGCGCTTTACGCCTACCTGATGCGCAAGGTTTGTTTTTTTGAGATGAACGGCGCCGAGTATGAAGCAATAATAACGGGCAAGGACATTCTCCCATGCTGGGCGAATTTTTATTTCGGATATATGCTCCCGAAGGACAAATCGTTCGCGCTTGAAATTCTAAAACGAAACTCGGCCAATTTGCGGGCATTGAAAGCCCTTTGCAAAATTTATTCGGGATTTTTTGACGCGTCCGATAAGGATTCCGCAAAATACGAATACTATAACGCTTTGGTTAAAAAAATGTCCGAATAAAAAATCTAATCAAAAAGAAAAATAAAATCGCCGCGGGTTCGTCGGCTTTTGCGGGCGGGATTGCTAAGCGGCGGGCTTATGCGCCGAAATTGTCCGCAAAAAACGATTTTGCTTTAAAATAAATCAAAAATTTTTTTTAATACAGGCACAAATTCAGCAATTCTATATTTTATGACGGTTCTAAAAAACAGAATTTTTGCGGCGCTTGCGCTTTCGGCTTCAATTTTTTTGGGGGGCTCTTTGTTTGCGGAAAACGCTCCCTCTAAAACGCTTACGCCCGGCTCGAAGCACGGCTCAAACCCCATCTACACCTCCTACGCGGGCAGGGTCATGGCGGGCTATCAGGGCTGGTTCAGGGCTCCCGGCGACGGCTCGGGCAGGGGCTGGGTGCACTGGGGCAGGGAGAGCTTCGGCGAAAGAAGCTGCACGGTCGAGGCGCTTCCGGATATGGCCGAATACGAGCACGCGTACGATTCCGAATTTAGGGACAGGCGCGGCAACCCCGTGAAGGTTTTTTCGTCTTACGACTATCAGACTGTCGACACCCACTTTAAGTGGATGAAAGAGTACAATATCGACGGCGTCATGGTGCAGCGCTTCTTCGGCTCCACCCACCCGCGTTTCAGGCGAGACGGGGCGAAGATTTTGGAGCACGCGGTAAAGGCGTCGCAAAAGTACGGCAGGGCCCTTGTTGTGATGTACGATTTGTCGGGAGCGCGCCCGAATCGGGACGTTTCAGAGCGCCTTATTGAGGACTGGAAGTTTTTGGTCGACGAGCTAAAAGTGACGGGCGGGCAGAACACGAGCTACATGTTCCACAACGGAGGCCCGCTTGTTTCAATATGGGGCTTGGGCTTTATCGACAGGCCTTACGAGCTTCAAAGCCTCGGCATTGAAAAATTCATAAAGTTTTTGAAGGAGGACAAGGAGTACGGCGGCTGCTCCGTAATGCTGGGCGTGCCCCCCACTTTCAGGACTCTCGACGCCGACACCCGCTCCGACCCGCGCCTTCACGAAATCATAAAGTCTGCGGACGTGGTTTCGCCGTGGAACCCGGGCAGGTTCAGCCTTGACGGCACGAAGGAGTCCAAAGAGCGCCTTGAAGCGCTTTTAAGCGACAGGGTCTCAAAGGACGTCGAGTTTTGCAAGAGCCTGAATGTCGACTACGCGCCCGTAATCTACCCGGGCTTTAGCTGGCACAACCTCATGAAGACCCGCGGCGCAAACGCCGAGTTCAACTCCGCGCCAAGGCTTAAGGGCGAGTTTTATTGGACGCTCGCCCGCTCAATGATTTCAAACGGCTCGAAAATGATATATGTTGCGATGTTTGACGAGGTTGACGAGGGCACGGCAATTTTAAAGATTTTGGATTCCGACGAGGATTTGCCCGTCAACACCTCCTGCCGGTTTTTGACGACCGAAGGCATGGGCGGCGACTACTATTTGTGGCTTACCGGCGAAATCGGCAAAGTTCTGCGCGGCGAAGCCCCGCTGGGACCCCTGCCCGCAAGAGCCCCGAAAAATCCCGCAAAATAAGCGTCGGCGAAAATCCGCAAAATAAGCCGCAAAACGCCTTGTTAAAAGCGAATGGCCCCGATTTGTTCGGGGCTTTTTTGTTTCGCAAAAAACGCGCTATAGCCGCGAAAAATAAAAATTTTAGTTCTTTAGCGTTGATAAAGAAAAATCGAAAACTTTGTTTTTAGGGCTTCTTGTTTTATATTGAAAAACGCGGGAAAATCTGTAAATTGTAAAACACAATTTTATTAAGGAATCTTATGTGTGGAATTATAGGCTATATCGGCGGCAAGCAGGCGGCGCCCGTTTTGATAGACGGGCTGAAAAGAATGGAGTACAGGGGCTATGATTCCGCCGGCATCGCGCTTATAAACGACGATGGCAAGGTGGATTTGCGCAAGCGCAAGGGCAGGGTTTCGGTAATGGCTTCTGAAATCGAGGCCGACCGCTTTCCCGCGCACATGGGCATAGGCCATACCCGCTGGGCTACGCACGGCGGCGTGACCGACGCCAACGCCCACCCGCACACCTCAAGCTGCGGGCGTTTCATAATGGTCCACAACGGAATCATCGAAAATTACGAGAATATGCGCTCGTTTTTGGCGGGCAAGGGCTACACATTCAGCTCCGAGACGGACTCCGAAGCCCTCGTAAACCTCATTTCCTACCACTACGACGAGCGCACGGTAGACGGCGCGGCCGACCGCTTTATGGAGTCTGTAAGAAAGGCTCTTTTGCACGTCGAGGGCACCTACGGCATAGCCGTGATAAGCCCGCTTTATCCGAACGAGATAATCGTGGCGCGCAAGGGCTCCCCGCTTTTGATAGGCATAGGCAACGGCGAGCGCCTTGTGGCAAGCGACGTTTCGGGCTTTGCGGGGCGCGCGCAGAACGTGATTTACCTTGAGGACGGCCAGCTCGCCTGCGTTAAAAAGGACTTTTGCGACATCATTACAAACGGCAAGCAGGAGGTCGAGTGCGTCATCAAGGAAATCGACTGGGAGCTTGAGACGGCGGAGCTGGGTTCTTACAGGCATTTCATGCAGAAGGAGATTTTCGAGCAGCGCAAGGCGATAGAAAACGCCATACGCGGCAGAATCTCCGACGACATGTCGACGGCGATTTTAAGCGGGCTGAACATGTCGGCAAACGAGCTCAGGCAGATAGACAGAATCCTGTTCTGCGCCTGCGGCACCGCCTGGCACGCCTGCCTTGTGGCGGAGTATCTCATAGAAAAGTACGCGCGCATACCCGTCGAGGTCGAATACGCGAGCGAATTCAGGTACAGCAACCCGCCGCTCGACAAAAACACGCTCGTTTTCGTCATAAGCCAAAGCGGCGAGACTATCGACACTCTCGAGGCTCTGCGCGAGGCCAAGCGCAAGGGCTTTAAGACTCTTGCGATAACCAACGTTGTGGGCTCGACAATCGCGCGCGAAAGCGACGGCGGCCTCTACCAGTATTCCGGCAAGGAGGTGGGGGTCGCGAGCACGAAGGCCTTCACCTCGCAAATCGTGATATGCCTTTTAATCGCGCTTTACTTCGGCAGAATGCGCGACTTGTCTTTCTCGGACGGCAGGGAAATCGTCGAGGCGATAAAGTCGCTGCCCGATTTAATAGACGAAACCTTAAAGCAGGCGCCGAAGGTCGAGCAAATCGCAAAAAAATACGCGAAGTATCCGGATTTTCTTTTCTTGGGCAGGCTTGAGGAGTATCCGATAGCCCTTGAGGGCGCGCTGAAGCTTAAGGAAATTTCCTACATACACGCCGAGGGCTACCCCGCCGCCGAAATGAAGCACGGGCCCATAGCCCTCGTCTGCCCCGAATGCCCGACGGTGATTTTCGCAAACTCCGGCGAAATCTTCCACAAGGTGATTTCAAACGCCAAGGAAATAGGCGCGCGCAACGGCCCCGTAATCATGATTACGGACTCGCCCGAATCAATAGACGAAGGCCTTGCCGACGACATTATCGCAATCCCGAAATCGCACAGCAGCGTGCGCACGGTTTTGTCGACAATCCCGATTCAGATGCTTGCCTACTACATAGCGGTCGCGAGGGGCTGCGATGTGGACAAGCCCAGAAACCTCGCAAAGAGCGTAACCGTCGAATAGAATCGCCGAATGTTTGAAAACATCGCAACCGCCTGCGGGCAGGCGCCGTGGATTTTCGGCGCGTTTTTCTTTTGCATGGGCGCGTGCGTCGGCAGCTTTTTGAACGTTTGCATATACCGCATTCCGCGGGGCAAGTCGATAGTTAGCCCGCCGAGCAGCTGCGCTTGCGGCAAGCGCATCGCCTGGTACGACAACATTCCGATTTTAAGCTGGTTTGTGCTGCGGGGCAAGGCAAGGTGCTGCGGGCGGAGGTTCTCTTTCAGGTACGCGCTTGTCGAAATTATGACCGCGCTAATATATCTATATTTGTGGCAAAGCTTCCCGTGGAAGGCCGCGCTTGCCCTGATGTTTTTCGTTTCGCTTTTAATTGTGGCGAGCTTTATAGACATCGACACCATGGAGCTTCCCGACGTTCTCACGGTGGGCGGGATTCTCGCGGGGGTTGTTATTTCCGCCGCCGCGCCGCAGATACATTCGGGCGCGTACGTTCAGGGCGAGCCTCTGGCCTCGTCGATTAGGTCGCTAATTCTCTCCTGCGGGGGAGCCGCTTTTGGCGCGGGGGTTTTATATTTGACGCGCCTGCTTGCGGAATGCGT
>JAGBOM010000345.1 GCA_017633865.1 Opitutales bacterium | reverse complement strand
GCTTCGGCTACCAAAATCTGGTTGTCGACATGCGCTCTTTTTCGATAATGAAGGAAAACCAAACGCCCGTCGTTTTCGACGCGACCCATTCAGTGCAGCTGCCCGGCGCGGGCGCGGGCGTAAGCTCGGGCGAGAGAAAGTACGTTTTAACCCTCGCCAAGGCGGCAATCGCGGCGGGGGCGGACGGACTTTTTATAGAGACTCACCCAGAGCCCGAAAAGGCGCTTTCCGACGCCGCAACCCAGCTGCCCCTTTGCGAGCTCGAAAATTTGATAATTTCTTGCCTAAAAATCAGAAAAGCCTTAATTTCTTAACTTCTAAATTATAATAAAAAAATATGTCCGAACAAAACAAAAATCCAGAAAACGAACCTATTGATTTGAGCGAACTCGCCGGTCTTCAGTTCTCCACCGCGTGGACTCCGAGCTCAAACGTAAGCAAGTTTGAATCCTCCCCGAGGGGGGAAGGCGGAAGGCCCTTTAAAAAGCGCGAATTTTCCCCGAAAAACAGGGGCGAAGACAGGCGCGAAGGCCGCCGTCCGGACAAAAAACGCCGCTTTGAAAAATCCGAGGGCGCAAAAGACGGCGCGAAGGGCAAAAAATTCTTCAAACAGCGCCCCGCGAAAAAGGCTCCGTTCAACTTTACAATGGAGGTGCTTTTCTACCCCGAAGACGCCCCCTTTGCGAAGCTTTCCGAAGTGATGAAGCGCCTTAAAAGAACCTACCAGCTTTTCGACATAGCAGAGCTCGTTCTCGAAAAGCAGGAAAGGTTCGTGATTCTCGCGAAAAATCTGCCCGGCGAGGATGGAGCCGTAAAGCCCCTCTACTGCGCCCAGCCCGCCAACATCCCCTTTGAAACCGAAGCCGAGGCGGAAAAATTCGCGCTCGACTACTGGCTCGGAGAGCTGACCGAAACGGCGTCTGTCGAATGCGAGGCGCCGAAGGGGGCGTTCCAAGTCGTGAACCGCTGCGCGCTCTCGCAGGACTTGCTCGGGGCGCCCAACTGGCACAAGTACTCGGAATACGTAAGGGAATACCACGCCTCAAAATATCCGAATATGCCCTACGAAAAGTTCCTTTCGACTATTGAAACCGTCAGGGACGAGGCTTTGGTGAACGCGTGGCTCGAGCAGATGAAGACCCGCCAAGTCTATAAATTAAAGGACTCCGAAACAACTTTTGAAACCCGCGACGCCGCCTTGGCGCACATCAAAGAGCAAAAGGGCGAAGAGCTTGTAAAGGTTTACGAGCAGGTTAGAATGCACGGCGCGGACATCCAAAAACTGCCCTACTCTTCGAGAATCCGCAAAAATCTGGAGGCGGCCTGGGCAAAGCAAAAGCAGTTCCCGATTGTCACGGCAAACAATATCCGCGGCAGGCTGCGCAGGGCGGGATTTACAATCTACAAGCGCGGCAGCAAGGGATTCGCCTTCGTGTGCGCGGTAAAGCGCAAGTTCCTTTTCGAGGGCGAAAGCCTTTCCGAAACCCCGCAGAAGATTTTCGACTTCATTACGGAAAAACAGCCCGTCAAGGCGGGGGCTCTGCCGTATATGTACCTCGGCCTTCCCGTTCCCGCGGACGTTTCAAACCCCGCGCCTTTGGCCGAGGAGCATAAGAAGGAAAGCGAGGGCGGCGAGGTTAGCGGCCCCCTGCCCTCCTGCGCCGCCGAGCTGAACGAGGAGGATTCCGCAAAAGTAAAAGAGGTGTCGAACGAGCTGTTGTGGCTCATTTCGGAGGGATACGTCGTCGAATATGCGGACTCGTCTTTGCAGGCGAACTTGAGACTGCCCAAGCCTAAGGACAAAACCAAGGTTTCGCAGTCGGACATCGAGTCCGTTTCTCTCGGCGCGGCAGACGAGCCCATAATCCCGCAAAAGTTCGATAGCCCCGCCGAATCCGAATGCGAGCCCGCCGCGTCAGAGGAGTCTGTGGCTGAAGAACCCGATTCCGGGCCAGCCGAAGCCGACCAAGCCGCAGAACCCGCCGCGGAGGGCGATAAACCGGAAGAGTCTCCCGAAGAAAATAAGTAGGCATAAAAAATCGCTTTTTTAACATTGCGGATTTTGCCAAAAGACGGCGCGGATATTTTTCTGCTCCGTCTTTTTTTTGCGCCCCCGCCCTCTTCCAAATCATTCCGTCTAAAACTCCCCCGAAGGAAATTTTGTGCAGGGCTATGCCCTGCGCTTGCCCGAAATCCCGCCGCTTAAAATCGGAGCGTCTGGGCTTTTGCTTTTCTGTTTTTATAAGGCCGATTCTTTAATCCCGCGCCGCAAGGCAAAAAAAGCCGCAATGCGTATTTTTCCATTTTTTTAAATACGCAAACGCGTGTCGCAATCCAAAGAAATATGGGAACTGCCAAACGGAATGAGGAACTACATTTTAGCCTATTTGAGTATAGAGGGGAAGCAAAAGGGCGTTGCGGTTTCCGTTAAAACGAACGGAGAAGTTCACACTTATTTTATACAATCACAAAAGGATTTAAACAAATTTAGGAAAGGCGAACGTATTTACAAAGAATAATGGGAGCGGGCAATGTAAGGGAAGTCTTGCACCCCGCTTGATCCCGAGTGAATAGCCACTTCCTGCACCCTCGTTCACTATCTAAGAAAAATATCGACCAAAAATTTCTAAAAATCAAGTAAAAAATGCGCTTCAAAATAACAGTCAAAGGCGACGCCGCGAAAAGCATCGAGAAGATGCAGGCTCATCTTGCGAACGGGCAGGCTTTGATGGCGAACATCGGCAAGGGCTTTGAAATCACCCTGCAAAGGCATTTCAGGGCTCTTAACAAGCGTCCGAACAAGCGCGGCTGGCGCAAGACCAACTTTTGGAGCGGCATTGCCAAATCCACAACCTTTGTTTCTGCCACAAGCAACACCGCAACCGTCGCCATTCAGGAGGGCAGGAAGTTTGCGGCAAAGGTTTTCGGCGCGACGATTCGCCCGACGGGCGGGCGCAAGTTTTTGGCGATTCCCTCCCCGCTCGTTTCTTTAAGCCCCCGCCCGCCCCTTCCCGCTCTGCCCTTTTTTCAAAAAAACTTTTTTGGCTTCTCGTTTTTTTCCCGCATAAAAATGTTCCACATGGAACAATCTTTTGCTTAGTCTTTTTCTTCCCCCCTCCCCTACCCCCGCCGAGCCTCCCTGCCAAGGAGGTTTTGGGAAAAATTTTGCGCGGCCTTCCCGCGGCGGCAATTTTTAAGCCGAATTTTCGCGAAAAATTGAATTTACCCCTAAAACGCGCAAAAACGCCCCGCGGCGGCGTTTTTGTTAAAGCGCGGTGCAGTTCTTGTTTTTTTAATTTAAACAAAAACTCAAACGTATGAGATTTTTGGTTTTTTAGGGGTTTTTTGCGGAAAATGCCAAAAAAGCAAAAATCGCCAAAAATAAGAAAGCCTGAAAAAATTTTTTGAGCCGCCAAAAAATCCTCCGATCGCCCCGCCCCCGCCCGTCTAAAAAATTTCGCAAAGCGTCGGGATTCTTTAAGCATTAAAAATTTTAGCAGGGCGTTTTAAAAGTTTTTCCGCCCGATCCCCTTGTTTTGGCTTTTTTTTCGCGCCTTGCTGTTTGGG
>JAGBOM010000344.1 GCA_017633865.1 Opitutales bacterium | reverse complement strand
AGGCCATTGCGATACTCTTTACGCTGATGTTTGCGGTGTCCTTTTACACGGCGTACTTTTCGGAAGGCCTCGCCGCGCTCGACACTCTCGACTTTTGGGTGGGGCAGACGCTTTTGTTTGTGATTGCGACCTACGAAATTATAATGTTCTCGTGGGTGTACGGCGCGGAAAAGCTCGTTATCGACGCGAACAAAAATTCGATAATCCGCCTGCCCCGCTTCTATTCAAAAATCTGGAGGTATTTTACGCCGGCGATACTCGTGGCGGTGTTTGCGGGGTGGTTTTCGACGGACGTTTTGGGGCTTTTCGGCGGAAAGCTAAGCTACCAAATCTCGAATTTGACAAGCGGCAAAAGCCCCGTAGCGCTGGCGTCGGTGGGGGTAATCGCGCTTTTAACCTTCGTTTTCGCCGCTATGATTTTTACGAGCAAAAGCTATAAAGACTTAAAGGAGGCCGAAGAATGACGTTTTACGGCTGGATAACTTTTTTAATTTCCACAATTTCGGTTGCGGCTCTGTTTTTTTGGTGCGTCTACAAAGTTTTAAGCTCCTCCAGAAAAAAGAAGATGATGGGCGACAATCTTTTCGACAAAAAGCGGCGCTTTCCGCGGCTCTTTCATCGCAAAAAACGCAAATAATCCCCCTGCCCCGCCCCTTTTTGCGGGGCTTTTTATTGCGCCCCAAGTTCGAGCCGCGGCTCGTTTTAGACCCGCGGATTTTTTATAAAAAAGGCAGCTAATTTTCCGAGGATTCCGAAAATTTGCCGAGCTTCGGGGCGAGGTAAACCGCGTTGACTCCCACAAGCGCGATAAGCGCAAAAGACCAGCGCAGGCCAAAGGCGTTCGATATGTAGCCGATTACGGGAGGGCCCAGCAAAAAGCCCAAAAAGCCTATGCTTGTAACGCCCGTTAGAGCCTTGCCTGTCGACATTGTCCTGCTTCTGCCGGCGAGGCTGTAGCAAATCGGAACAACGCTTGAAACGCCGAAGCCAACAAGGGCGAACCCCGCCATGCCCGCCGCGATTTTCGGAAAAACAACGGCTATCGAAAGCCCCGACACAATCAGCATTCCGCTTGCCATGACAACCGCGATGTGCCCGAACTTCGTGACGAGCTTGTCGGCGGTGAATCTGCCGGTTGCCATGCAGCACAAAAACGCGACGAACCCGTAGCGTATCATATCCTGCGGCGCGCGCACAACGTCCCTAAAATAAATCACGCTCCAGTCGAACATCGTGCCCTCGCAGGCCATGCAGCAGAAGGCGATAAAGCCGAGCGTGACAATGTATTTGTCGAGCTTTACCGCGCTTAGGCTAAACGGGGTTTTGCGCGGGGGCTTGGGCTTTTCGGCGTCGTTTTCCACAAGGAACGGGCGCATAAAAGCGAGGGTGAAGGTCGCCGCCGCGCCCAAAAGGCAAAAGTGCTCGAAGGGCGAAAGCTTAAGCTCGTTTACTATAAAGATGCTCAGAGCCGTCCCCGCGAAGCCCGCCAGCGACCATATCCCGTGGAATGTCGCCATAATGCTTCTGCCGTAGTATTTTTCGACGGCTACGGCCTGCGTGTTCATCGAAATGTTGCAAAGGTTCCCGCCCACCCCGAAGAAAAAGAGGCCTATGTAAAGCTGCCAAATTTGCGCCGCAAGCCCCAAAAATATAAGCGACAGCGGGTAAACCACCCCCGCGAGCGCGAGCACTTTTTTGCTGCCGTATTTGCCGACCAAAAATCCCGAAAGCGGCATTGTGAAAAACTGCCCTATCGGAATCAGCAAAAGCATCGAGCCCAGCTCGGCGTCGTTTAGGCCGAACTGCAGCTGAATGTCCGATATGCGGGTTGCCCAGCAGGAAAAGCCAAAGCCCAGCAAAAAGAAAAACGCGGACGCGGCCATACGGTTGCAAAGCCTTTCCGGCAAATTTAATCCGAAAAATTTTCTGAAAGAGTTTTGCGAATCCATTTTAAGCGGAAAAAGATGCGTTAAAGCGCGCGGCTAAAAAAATAAAAAAGAATCAGATGGCCGCGCGAATGTCCTCTATCAATTTATCCTCCGAAACTTCGGGCGCGCCCGCCCGCCTTTTAAGCTGGAAAACGTTCGTGCCCCAAATGCCGTCCACGCCGATTCGCGCGAACTGTATGTCGTAGCCGTCGAGGTATATGGCCTTGGCGAGGTTGCACAAGAGCCCCGGCCAGTCGCGGGCGATGATTTCGGCGTCGATTTTGTCGCCCTTTTTCTTGAGGACCACGGAGTTCGGTATGCGCTGGGAGGCGTCGGGGTTGGGCTTTTTTGCGGGGACCAAATCGACCCCCGCCATAAAGATTTTCGCTATCGCCTTTGAGAAAAGCTGGCGGGTGCGCTCGTTTTCAACAGCCCCGCCCATCGCGTTTGTAACGTAAAAAGTGTCGATAATTATGCCGTCGGTGCGCGACAGCGCCTTCGAGCCCAAAATGTTGAGCCCCGTGTAGGTGAGCGCGCTCGCGAGCTTGTAGAACAACCCGCCCCTGTCCTCCGAGACGATTGTGATTGTGGACATCGACATGTTAGGGTCGTTGCGCCACTCGAAAACGGGCATTGTGTTTTCGGGCGACTGCTTGAGCGCCTCGGCGAAGATGTGCGCGAGGTTTAGGTGCAGCAAAATGTCGTCTATGCCGTGAAAGACGAAATATTTGCGCGGCAGATTTTCAAAGTGCGCCAAAACCTCCTCCTTCGAGGTTTCGATTTCGGGGGAGTTCAGGACTCTGTCGATAATGCTTTGCCTGCGCTCCTCGTAAAACGCCTCCATCTGCTCCTCGTCCTTTTCAAGGCGGCGCACGGTGTTTCGGTACAAGAGCGTGTGCAGCGACTGCTTGTACGAGTTCCACAGCGTGGACGACGTGCCCATGGAGTCGCAAAAAGTGAGAACGTAAAGGTATTTCAGCCTTTCGGCGTCGCCGATTTTCTCGGCGAACTTCGCGATTACGGCCTCGTCCTCAATGTCGTTCGACTGCCAGAAGCGAGCCATCATCAGGTGGTTTCGGATTAGGAAAACGATTGTTTCCTTGTCATCGTCGGCGATGTCGAACCTCTCGAGGATTTTCGGGGCGAGCTCCGCGCCCGCCTCGGCGTGCCCCTTGATGCCGTCGGATTTGCCCAAGTCGTGCAAGAGCAGCGCGAAGTACAGAATCGGGGCGTTCTTCTCCGAGGATAGGACGCTATGGTAGTAGCCGTAGGGAATATCCTCCACGTTCGCGCCGAACACCTTGTCGAGCTCCGCGATTGTGGCGAGAGTGTGTATGTCGGTAGTGTAGCGGTGGTAGTATTCGTGCTGGACAAGGCAGGTGATGTCGCCGAATTCGGGTATGAATTTTCCCAAAACGTCCAAAAAGTGCATTTTGGAGAGAATCGGGTAAACGTTCCACTGCGAGAGCAAAATCTTCGTAAACTCCGAGTTGGCCTCCTTGTTTTGGCGGACGGAGTCGTCTATCAGGTGGGCGGAGTCGCGTATTAAAATTTCAATCTCGTCGGAGAGCGCGACCTCGAACTTTTGCATGCACCTGAACACTTTTATTAAAAGCGTGGGGTCTTTTCTGAATATCGTGGGCTCCTGCGCGTAGATGAAGCCGTTTTTTAAGATGAAGCCGTCGATGTAGCGCACCTTCGAGAAATTGTCGCGGTGTATGCCCATGGTTTCCTCGACGTCCTCGGGCAGGACGATTTTCATTCGCTTGCGCGCGGTTTTTAGAATGAGATCCACCTCGCGCATGGCGAAGTAAACGTCGCTCATAAAACGCTCGACGCCCTCCATGGCGTCGGCCGAGCCGTAGCCGAGCCCGCAGGCGTACTTGGGCTGCGACTCGAGGTCGAGCAGGTCGTTTTCGCGGTCGAGCTCGTAGTGCATCTCGTTGCGGATTCGCAGTAAAAAATTGTTGGCGCGCCTCAAATTCTTGTATTCGACAACCGAAATAATCTTGTGGCGGACCATGTCCAAAGTCCCCCTCGCCCCGTTTTTAAGGCGGGCAATCCAGACTATTGTCTGCAGGTCCCTAAGCCCGCCGACGCCGTTTTTTATGTTGGGCTCCTGAACGTACGGAACCCAGCCGTACTTTTGGTGCCGGGCGGTTTTTAGGCGCAGAAGCTCGTCGATGTGCGATTGGGCGCTTTCAGCAGCCGTTTTTTCAAAATCCGCCTCGAAAAGCCCGAAGACGGATTTTGAGCCGCAGATGTAGCGCGCGTCGAGCATCGAGGTTTTTATGAGCACGTCCGCCTTGGCGTCTTCCACTGTTTCGGCCACGGTTCTGCTGGAGTGGCCGAGCTTGTAGCCGATATTCCAGAGCGGGTACATGATTTTGTCGATAGCCCTGCTTTTAAAGTCGTCGCCCACGGCGCTTGAGGAGTACAAAAACATTATGTCGATGTCGCTTTTGGGGCAGAGCTCGCGCCGCCCGTAGCCGCCGAGCGCGACAACGCAAAAGTTTTGCAAGACGAAGTCGGCGTTGCCCTCGCTTTTTACGAAGGCGCCGTAAAGCCCGCGCACGATTATGTCGACAACGTCGCTGTTGGCCCTGCAAACGGCGGAGCCCACAGCCCCGCGCCTGTGCGCCTTGTAGATTTCCGCCCTGCGGGCGTCCGCAAAACTTTTAAGGGCCCCGGTGTCGGGGAAGGCGCCGTTTGAAAACAGGCGGCGCGCGCCCTCCTCGGTCTCCCTCTTTAAAAGTCTTTCTATTGCGGTTGAAAGCATGGCTTGCGAAAATTTTGCGGTATTTTTCGATATTCGGCGGAATTTTTTATTTGTCAAAGTAAAAAGTGTTTACAAGGCGGGCAAATCGCGCTTTAATTTCACGCAATTTTTTTAATGTATTATGAAAAAGACGTTTAAGTTTACAGTTTTGCCCGGGGACGGCATCGGCCCGGAAGTTATGGACGCCGCGCTGGACGTTTTAAAGAAAGCCTGCGAAGGCGAAGATTTCGAGCTCAGCTACACGCGCTGCGACGTTGGCGGAGCCGCCATAGACAGCTGCGGCGAGGCTCTTCCGAAATCCACGCTCGAGCCCTGCGCCGCCGCCGACGCAATTTTGTTCGGCTCGGTCGGCGGGCCGAAGTGGGAGCATCTCCCCGCAAACCTGCAGCCCGAAAGAGCCGCGCTTCTGCCGCTTAGAAAAATCTTCAAGCTCTTCGCGAACGTTCGCCCCGGCCTTTTGTACCCCCAGCTTACCGACGCCTCCCCCCTCAAAAAGGAGCGCATACCAAACGGCATAGACATCGTCTGCATACGCGAGCTTACCGGCGGCATCTACTTCGGCGAAAAGAAAACCTTTAAAACGCTTGAGGGCGAAACCGCCGCGTGCGACACCATGATGTATAAGGTTGGCGAAATCGAGCGCATCGCCGAAGTCGCCGCGCAGACCGCCATGCGCCGCTCCAAAAAAGTCTGCTCTGTGGACAAGGCAAACGTCCTCGAAACCTCCGTTCTCTGGAGAAAGACCGTTTCGGAATTCTTCGCGAAAAACTACCCCGAAATCGAGCTGAAACACCTTTATGTCGACAACGCCGCAATGCAGCTTGCCCGCGACCCCAACCAGTTCGACGTCATCTTTACGGAAAATATGTTCGGCGACATTCTCTCCGACGAAATGGCCGTCGTATGCGGCTCATTGGGCATGCTCTGCTCGGCGTCTTTGGGCGACGGCAGCAATTCGCTCGGCTTTAAGTTCGGCCTGTACGAACCCGCGGGCGGCTCGGCTCCCGACATCGCGGGCAAAGGCATAGCTAACCCCTGCGCGCAGATTTTGTCGGCCGCGATGATGATGCGCTACTCCTTCGGAAGAGACGACATCGCGGTAAAAATAGAGTCCGCGGTGCGCAAGGCCGTTTGCGACAACGTCCGCACCGGCGACATAGCCTTCGGCAACAAGCCCGTCTCCACAAAGGAAATGGCGCGGGCCGTCATCGACAGGCTTTAATAAAACCCGAACATTTCATAAAAGATGAATTCGTTAGAAATCAGAAAAAGTTTTCTGGACTTTTTCGCGTCGAAGTCCCACGCGGTAGTGCCGTCGGCGCCGCTGATGCCCACGTCGCCGAACCTGCTTTTTACAAACGCGGGCATGAACCAGTTTGTACCCTATTTTTTGGGCGACGCCAAAGCCCCGTTTTTGCGCGCGGCAGACACCCAAAAGTGCATACGCGCGGGCGGAAAGCACAACGACCTTGAGTACGTCGGCTTCGACACCTACCACCACAACTTTTTGAAATGCTCGGCAACTGGTCGTT
>JAGBOM010000343.1 GCA_017633865.1 Opitutales bacterium | reverse complement strand
GAATGCCCGGGGCGGTGGGGTGGGCGGGATTTTTGTCTTTTGGGTCGATTAGCTTTTTGCCCAAAACTTTTTCTATATCCTCTCTCGGAATGGGGCCGGGGCGAAGCAGCATTGGGCGCGATTCGTCGGCGAGCATTACGATGGTCGATTCCACCCCGCACGCGCATGGGCCGCCGTCTATTACCGCGTCGATTTTTCTGCCGAGCTGGCTTTCTACATGCTCTGCTGTCGTGGGGCTTACGTAGCCGAATGGGTTTGCGCTCGGGGCTGAAAGCGGCACTTTTACCTCCTCCATAAACGCCCGCATTACGGGGTGCGACGGCATTCTCACCGCGACCGTAGGCCTTCCCGCGCTTACGATGTCGGGCACGCAGGGCTTTTTTGGAAGCACGAACGTGATTGGCCCGGGGCAGAAGGCTTCGGCGAGCTTTTTTGCGCTAAAATTCGCCTCGGCGATTTCCTCAAGCAGGCCGAAGTTTAGGACGTGGGCTATGAGGGGGTCGATAAAGGGTCTGCCCTTGGCCTCGAAAATTTTTCTTACGGCGTCGGGGTTCAGGGCGTTTGCGGCGAGGCCGTAAACGGTTTCTGTCGGGATTGCCACTATGCCGCCGCGCAAAATGATTTCCGCCGCCTGTTTTAGCGAGGAGGGGAGGCTTTCGGGGCTGAGGGCGTCTAAAATCATTTTATTCCGGCAAAAATAAAGGCGACCGAAGCCGCCTAAAAAACGTTTGACTGCGCTTAGCTTTCGACTACTTCATCAAAAGCATGTTGCGGCCCTGCTTGATTGTCTTTTTGATGTGGCGCTGTTCTTTTGCGGAAAGACCCGTGAATTTGCGGGGCAAAATTTTGCCCGTTTCCGTTGTGTAGCGAACGAGGCTTTCTCTGTCTTCAAAAGAAAGTTCCATTACCGACTTTTTCTGTTCTTCTGCCATATTGTGTTTTTATGTTTATATAAAAATGTTTTCCGCCAACAATGCGCGGTTTATAAATTAAAGATATAAATAAACCGCCGCGAGCCGCGCAATGCAAGCTTTTTTTAATAAAATTTTCTCGCCGCTAAAAAAACGCCCGTTTTGGGCTTAAAACGGGCGGTTTTTTGGGAATTATGAATCGCGAAAACCTTATTTTAGCGGGGTCAGGCGGACGTTTCTAAAGAGGATTTTGCCGCCTTCGCCCTGAAGGGCTATGTAGCCCGACTTAACCTTTGCATGGGCGCGGTTTTGGAAGGTTCCGTTTATATATACGGTAATTTCGCCGTTTAGGCAAACGATGTCGGCGCTGTTCCACTGGCCGGGGTGCTTTTCGTTGGAGGGCGCGAATTTGCCGATTACGGGGAATTGGGGGCGCTCTTTGCCCTCGGGGAGCTTGTATTCTTCAACATCCGCCCCGTTAATAAGGACGAAGTCTCCCGCCGCCCCCGCGCAGAGCTGGCACTCTATGGCGTTCGGCCAGAGCTTTTCGCCCGGCTCTTGGACGAACAAAAATATGCCGCTATTCGACGGCTTTTCGGGGTAGAGCCATTCGACGTGCAGCTTGAAGTCGGAATATTTTTCCTTAGTGTAGATAAAGCCCATCGGAAGCCCCGCGATTTCTATAACGCCGTCTTTGGCGCGGAAAATTTCGGAGCGGTCTGCCGTTTCGGAGGGCTCGAGGTACAGGTTCCAGCCGTCGAGGTTTTTGCCGTTAAAAAGCTCGACTGTGCGGGCTTGGGCGTTGGGGGTTTGCGCGAACGCCGCGGCGGGGAGAATGGCGGCGGCGCAGAGGGTCAAGGCGGTTTTAAGGTTTTTCATAAATAGTTTTTGGTTCTTTAAAAATTTTCTCGCTTTTTATTTTTTTTGCAATGAATTTTTTTAGGAAAGGCGGATTTTAATGGCGAAAATTCCGCCGATTTTTAGCTAAAAAAACGCGCAAAAAAAGCGGAGGGGGAGGCCTCCGCTTAAAAAATTCCCAGCGCCGGGGAATTTGCTATTTCTTTTCTTCGCCCCTATTTTGAATGTAGAACAGGGCTTTTTCGAGGGCGGATTTCGAGGCTTCGTCGCACTTTGCCGACGCCAAAATTTTGGAGAAATCCTCCTCGAATTTTTTATGGTTCGGCATTCTGCGCCAGTTGTTTGAGCTCAGGCGCTTTGCGAACTGCGGCAGGCTCGAGACTTCGAGCTTTGTGGCGCCGCCGCCCGCGACTTTTTTTGCGAGAGACTCAAGATTCCCGCAGTCTCCGCGTTCATAGAGCGCGAGAAAGTAGCATTTTTCGAGGTTTTGCCTTTGGGCTTCGGGCGCGGTTTTTGCGGCGTCGGCAATCATGCCGATGAGCTTTTCGGGCTCGGCGGAGCGTATGGCGGCGTCTCTTACCACAAAGCCGAAGCGGTTTGAGAAGTTCGTGTCGCCGGCTTTTTTGGTTTTTATGATTTCCAAAATGGCGGCGATGTCGGAGGTGTCGGCGAGGCTTTCAAAGGCTTGGAGCGCATGGTACCAGACGGGGGAGTCGAGCTTTTGCATAAGAAGCGGCTTGGCCTTGAAGAATCCCTTTTTGCCTAGCATATAGACCGCCATCTTGTTGTCGTTTTTGGCTTCCGAAACGAGGTACGCCTCGATTTGGTCTATGTCTTTAACGGTGCGCTCCAGCGCCCAGTCTATTCTATTTTGTTCT
>JAGBOM010000342.1 GCA_017633865.1 Opitutales bacterium | reverse complement strand
TTGTACAAGTCGTTGAGCAAGTCCTGCACTTCGGAATCCTTGGAGCACTCTACAATTTTTAAGGCTATTTGAATCGAGATTTTACCCGTTAAAACAGCCCTGTTTAAGTTTTTATTGCCGCCGGCGATTAGTCCCTTTAAATTGCAGATATAGCTTTCGGAAAAACCCAATTTCCGTCCTATTTGTGCAAATGTATATCCTTCGCCGCACAAACGCGAAACCTCCCTTAAAACCGAGACCCTATCCGCCTGTCTGCGCGCATAATTTTCCGCAAGGCTCATCAACAACGCATCCTCGCGCGAAGCGTTTAAAATCCTCGCGGGAATTTCGGGCTCTCCTGCGTTTATAAAGGTTTCCAGCCGTCCCTGTCCGCAAACCAAGTCGTACAGTTTTCCGTCTCCGGTTTCGCGGCGCGGAGCCACAACTATCGGCGTTTTCAACCCCAATATTTTAATGCTCCGAACAATCTCGGCGTATTTGCGTTGTTCGCGCTTTCTCGGATTTATCATGCGAATCGAATCTGTGGGTATCATTTTTATTTGATATTCGTCTGTTTTAATCATGCTATCTCCTTTATTTTGTTTCGCGAGAATATTTCATAAAACCACTCGATGCTGTCGTATCTAAACATCTCCATAAACGCGTTATTGATTTCGCGGATATTCCTCTCTAAAAAACCGGCATCGAACCTTGAAAACAAAAAATAGTCCTTAATTGTTTTATTATCCGCGTTTAGCCGTGCGATAATAGTGAAGTCGGGTTCGCAAATCCGTTCCGCTTGAACATGCCAGAGGGCGTGCCCGCTTTCGCTACGTTTGCAGCGGCACAAAACCAAATAAAGCTTCACTTCGCCGTTAATCCAGCGCATATCGCCATATTCGGGGTCGATTTGGACGCTTGCGCCTTCGTTTAAAAGCGCATCCTTTATTAAATACATTAAGCTTGTGCGCATCTCGCGTATTTTATTGTTTATCTCTATATACGAATAGTCTCTTTCGGGGGTATATCCGATAAGCGTATAAGCCCGAATAAGACTTCCGAATCTATTGTAGTAGACGGCGCTTGAGGGCATTTCGTCGGTTTCGTCTATTAAAATTCCGCTAACCCTTCCGTGCTTTTTAAATAGACCGCTTAGCATTTCAAGCAGTTTTTCGTCGGAATAGCGAATATTTCTGGATTTTATAATGGCTTTAGCAACCAGAAATGTTTTTTTGTCTATTATGGCCGGAAACGCCTTTTCCGCCTTTATCCATTCGTTTTCGTCTGTTTTTCGCCTTTTGAGCGGTTCGTACGGAAGCAATTCCGTAAGCTTGCGGGAGGATTTGTTAAATACGTTATTGCCTATGTATTTTTCGTTTGTGAGTATTTGCAGGATAGTTGCCGCGGTCCAGTCGCGATTAAAGTCGGTTTTTATATTGCGTTCGTTTAATATGCGGGCAATTTCGCGTTCCCGCATTTTTTGTTCCACAAACATACGATATATATCCCTGACAACTTCAACTTCTTCCTTCGGACCCAATACTTGGACAACCCTGTCTGTTTGAATCGATTTATATTTGCCGCGCTCAAGAATGCCTTTGGGGGTGCGGTTTTCGTCAACCAACATTCTGCGAAGTCCGTATCCCGGCGCGCCGCCTTGTCTAAATCCGATGCGTATTAAATTGCATTGCCCCTGAAAAACCTTTGCGGAGAGTTCTCGCGAATGTTCGCCCGCCATTGTGCGTTTTATGTTTTTTATGAGATTTGAATAGAGGCTTCCGTCGTTTTCGAATAGTTCGGCGCAATAATGAACTTTTACGCCCGCCTGATTGCATAGATATTCATAGTGCGCGCTTTCATCGGTGTTTTGATAGCGCCCCCATCTGCTCATATCATAGACCAATAGATGTTTAAAGTAGGCTTTATTGGCTCCTATAATTTCGAATAAGCGAATGGCCTCCTTTCGGCCTTTCAGCTGAGTACCGCTTTGACCGTAGTCCGAAAATACCTCAATCAAATCAAGATTCTTTGCTTCCGCGTAGGTTTTAATCGCTTCAAGTTGATTTGATATAGAATATTTTTGGCGATCGGTTGACATTCTAACATATGCAACCGCTTTTTCTCTCGTTTTGTCATTATCCATATGCGGACAAAGACATTTATATTCTATCTTGTGTCAACGCAGCAAATTAAGAATTTCGCGAACAAAACAAACATCTTCGGGAAATGCGATTTTAGCCTGTTAAATGCCTAAAAAATCTAAATTAACGACGAAATATGCCGCAATTCGAGCTTAAAGATTAAATCCACGCAAAATATCATCCGACCTTAAAATAATGGGAAAAATATATTTAGCAATAAAGGATAACGGAATGAAAGCGATTCCGCTTTCATCCATATTGGCCATAGAAGCGCAAGACCATTATGCTTCTATTCATTACATCTGCGAGGAGAAAGTCGAAAACCTGTTTGTATTCGCGAAACTCGGAGATTTTGAAAAATCTTTACCTTCTAATTTTATAAGGGTAGGGCGGTCTCAAATCATAAATACAAGACGCGTTCTTAAAGCAAACGGGAATGAATTGAAATTCGCCGAAACTTATGTATTGCGCCTAAAAACAAAAGCGTCGCTAAAGTTCTTTTATTCGGAGCTTTCGCTAACGGTAAAGAAAAAATAAAGCCGCTTAGCCGTGAAAAAAGGTTGTGATGACACAACAGTATATTCTTAATACGAATTAAATATTGAAGTATCAGCGCAAACGCAAAGTGTTCTTAAAATTGATTATGATGCTCTAATTGATGTTTATTGTTCGCGTTATAAAAGGGGGAGTTTATATCATTTATACAAATCCTCAATTAGACATAATATATATTGTGCGACAAATGCGGGTTTTGGTTTACGATGGGCTTAAAGCTTATAAAGGATTGCGGTACAAATCAGTTTTACAAAAAAACAAAATTATTTTGCCCGTTTTTTTGTCCACTTTATTTGGCGAAGGAAAAAGCCTTTTTGTTATCTGGCGCATTTAAACGCCGCGGCGGTTTCTTTGGAAATCAATTTGTCGATTTTTTTTGCGCCGTCGAAGATTCTATTAAGGTAAATCCAGAACGACACGGAATGGTCCATAAATTTTTCGTGCGCGAATTCGTGGCACACGATGTATTTTTGAAAAATCGGCTTAATGAGCAGAAGCCTCCAGTTATACGACATTTTTCCGCTGCTTGAGCGCGACGCCCAGCGGCTTTGCTGGTCGCGCACGCATATTGGCGGAATTTTTAAAAAACCCCTGTTTTGGGCTATTTCTGTTACGATTTTTGGAATTTCGGTTTTCGCGAAATTTATAAACAGGTTTTTGAGCCCGTTTTTGTCGGAAAAATCGTAGGCGAGCAAAACTTCGCGCGTTTTGTCGTTTTTTATAAAAAAATCGCCGCTTTTCGCGTCGAAAAGCCTGACGGCGTACGGCGTTTCGTTTTCGAGGCAGATTTCGGGAAACCGCGAAAAATATTCCTCGAGCGAACAATTTTCTTCGGGCGGAGTTTTCAGGATTTTTTCGGCGCAGCTTTTTATGAAATTTTCGATTTCCCCGACAGAAACTCCGTAAGGCGCGCTGACGCTTACATTTTCCGGATTTTTTACGCGCAAAACGCGGTTTCTTGAATGGCGCCTGCGCGAAATTTCGGCAAAAACGACCCGTTTTTCGCCGTTAAAGGCGATTTCGACGGCTCTGTTTTGTCGGCTTGGCATCGGCTATTTTTCGATAAACGACGGGTCGGTTTTTTCGCGCAGGAATTTTATATAGTCGCGCAGCGCCCCCTCGGGCTCCACGCCTTTTGCGCGGTATTTTTTTACGATTTCAAAAAGCTCTTTCCCGCAGTTTAATTCGGGGGAATCGGAGTCGAAATTCTTTGCGATTTCTTCGTAGTTTTCGATATGCTTGGCGGCGTCTTTTGCCTTGCGCAAGGCGGATAGCTGTGCGGGGATATTCTCCCAAAAATTTTCGGATTTGGGGCGGGATTTTTTTTCGACCGACTTTACTTCGCTCCAAATTTTTACGACGTCGTCGGAGCTGTCGGCATGCCTGTTTCCGAAAACGTGCGGGTGGCGGCGCAGGATTTTATCCGAAATTTCCCTTACGACGTCCTGAAAATTAAATTTGCCCTCCTCTTCCGCAATTTGGCTATGGAGCGCGATGTGCATTAGAATGTCGCCCAATTCCTCGCACATATTCGGGTAGTTTTTCATGTCGACGGCGTCCAGAAATTCGGCGCACTCCTCTACGAGGTGGCCGCGGATTGACTCGTGGGTTTGCTCGATATCCCACGGGCAGCCTCTTTCGGGGTCGCGCAGGCGCCTTATAATTTTTAGAAAATTATCCATACTTTCCATATTTTTCATTTTTGAAGTTTGCCGTTTTTTATCAATGTTTTTTTGCGCCGGAGGGCGGGGAAAAACAAAAAAAGATTCGTCAAAACAGTTCTTTTTCGGAGGCGTTTTGCTGGCGGGCTATGTCGTGAAGCGTAATTATGCCGATGAGTCTTTCGGGGTTTTTGTTCGATATTAAGGGCAGCATAAGCGCGTCTTTTTCTATTATGATATTGGCGGCTTCCGAAATCGATTTTGACGGCTCTATAAAATCCGCCGCGCCCGTGCGCAAAATTTCGGAAATTTTCTTATCGGAATTTTCGGGGCGTTTTATATCTTCAAGGCGGACGGTTCCGATAAATTCGCGGGCGTCGCCAAGCACGGGGTATGCGCTGAACGTCTGCGGCGCGCCGCTTCGGGCTTTTAGCGCAAGCCCCGCCGTTTGCGAGCCCGAAAGCGTTGACGGGTGGAACGTGGCGATTGCCCCGACGGGGATTTTCGCCCAGTCGCGCCGCCCATTGAAGGCCGACAGCTTTTTTAGGGCGACGTTTTCGGCGAGCAAAAACGAGTCGTAAACGCCGAGCGGCGAAAGCCTGCGCGAAATGAAGTATGCCGCGCAGTTGCCCGCGAGTATCGGCAAGATTAGCGAATAGTTTAACGTTAGCTCGAAAATCATCAAAATCGAGGTTATCGGGCAGCGCACTATCGACGCTATGCACGCCCCCACCCCCATCAACAGGCACGCGCCTATTACCGACGGGTCGAGCCCGAACGCCGCGCACATCAAAGCCCCGATTGAGCCGCCGAGCATGCCCCCTATCACCAGCGCCCCTGAAAATATGCCGCCGCTTCCGCCGAGCGCGTAGTTCGCCGAGGTCGTAAGAAATTTAAAGGCGAAAATGACAAACATTCCCTTTAGCGCGACGTCCCCCGCGAACGCGCGCGGCAGCACGCCGTAGCCTATGCTGAATACCGAGTCGTAGCCCGAAACGCCGTAGGCGTACATGCCGCTTGCGCCCGTAAACAAGCCGCCCAGCGCAAGCCAGACCGGAAGAGGAATGCGTTTTAGCGACATCGAAATCTTTTTGATTTTTATTGTAAGCCAAATAAAAAGATGCCCTGAAAGCCCCGCGGC
>JAGBOM010000341.1 GCA_017633865.1 Opitutales bacterium | reverse complement strand
TGAAGCCCAAAATGGAACAGGCCGCCTCAAACGCCCTCGCCGCAAAAAACGCCGTTCAAAAATTGCGGGGTATTTCCAAAGAGCTTGCAGAGCTTTCATCTTTCTCCAAGAAGGCCGACGACAACCTAAAAAATCTTGTCGAAGAGCTGAAAAAACTCCTGCGCGACGACAACCGGCAGAACCAAGACAAGAATCAAGACCGGCAACAGAACCAGCAAAACCAAGACCAGCAGCAAAACCAGCAGAACCAGCAGAATCAAAATAATCAGCAGAATCAGCAAAATCAGGATAATTCCCAGAATCAAGACCAACAGCAAAGCCAAAACAATCAGCAGAGCCAACAAAACCAAAATAAAGAGCCAAACCAAGACAAACAAAACAGCCAAAACAATTCCCAAAGCGGACAAAACGAAGAGAACAAGACAGACAACCAAAAAGACAAGGATTCCAAAGGCAAAAAGGACGACTCCCTAAGCCCGCAAGACTCCCAAAACTCCGAGCAAAACCAAAACGAAACGTCGGAAAAGCAAAATCCGCAGGATTCGTCGAAAGACTCTTCCGACTCCCAAGCGGACAAAAACGGCTCCGCCGAAAATGAGCGGCAAAACTCCGAAGCGCAAAAACCCGAAGAACAAAACGCCCAAAAATCGGGCTCGCCCGACAATCAAAAATTAGACGGGGATAGTTCCGGCCAAAAAAAGCCCTCCGAATCGCCCTCCCCCCAAGCCGAACAAAAGGCGGACGAAGCGAAAAATTCCGAAGCAAACTTAAATAAGGACGAGCAGGCGGTTCAAAATTTGGCCGGCAAAAATCCGTCAGACAAAGAATCGGCGGATAAGGAAAGCAAAGAGGCCGCCGCCCCGCAAAAAGAAAACGCCGCCCAAGGCGTCGAGACCGCCGAAAAGCCGGAAGCCGACCCGCTCGACTTCCGCGCCGCAAAGGGCGTTATGACCCGCCGCGAAGCCTCGCAAATTCTCGACGCCGAAAAAAGCGAAGAAAAGAAGCTGCCATTCCAAGGCTACGGAAACCAATTTCGACGCTACGAGGAAAAAAACTACAAAGACTGGTAAAAAAACTTTATGAAAAAAACAGCGATTTTAATTTCGTCGATTTTCTGCGCCGCCGCGGCTTTCGCCCAAAGCGTTGAAAGCCTCGGCTTCTCGCCGAAAGTCGCAAGGCCGAACGAGCCCGTGCAATACACACTCGTTTTAAAGGGCGCCGACGCGGAAATTTCGCCCTCCGACATTCCCGCGCCCGCCGCCCTGCGCTACGCGGGAACCTCCACGCAAAGCCGCATATCGTTTTCAAACGTGTCGGGCAAAAGCCGCGAACGCAGGCTCTCGTTTACTTTCGTGCCGGGCGCGGAGGGCGAATTTACAATTCCTGCATGGAAGCTTTCGGCGGGCGGAAAGACTTTTGAAATTCCGGAGGCCAAGCTGAAGGTAGACAAGTCCGCTCCGCAATCAATCCCGCAGGCTGACGACGACGATTTCTTCGGCGCTTTCAGCGCGTTCGGCAACCCCGCGATGCGGCAAATGCAGGCCATGCGCTCGATGATGTCGAACAACCGCCCGCAAAGCGCCGAGCGCATAGACTTAAATAATGAAACGTCCCTCGAGGCGGTTCTGCCCAAAGGAGAAATCTATGTCGGCGAGGCCGTCCCCGTCGAGCTCCGCGCCAAGTTTTCCAAAAAAATCGCGAGGGCGGGATATTCCATAAGCGAGCTTATGCCCAAGCTGAAATCCGGAGACTCTTTCCAGACGCGCGGCTTCAATAAAAAGTTCGACTACAACGAAAACCCCGGTAAGGACTATGTCGAAATCTCGATTTTTACAACGCTGATTCCGCTGAAGGCGGGCGTACACGCCCTGCAGTTCGAGCTCGACGCGCAAATATCCCCGAGCGACCCCTTCGGCGGGTTCGGATTGTTCGGAGACTCCCGCCGGTTTTCCGTTCCGATGCCGGAGCAAAAAATCGACGTAAAAGAGCTGCCGAAAGAGGGGATGCCAAAAAGCTTTTCGGGCGCGATTGGCGATTTTAAAATCGACTCCGCCGCGCTTGACGAAACCTCGCTAAGCGTCGGGGAGCCCTGCATTCTTACGGTAAAAATTTCCGGCGAGGGGAATTTTGAAAGGGTGCAGCCCCCCGCCCTCGCAAACAGCGGCGGCTGGAAAGACTACAAGCCAAAGGTCTCGTTCGCCGAAGAGGGCGACTCTGCGGGCGCGCGCGGCGTAAAGACCTTTGAGTTTACAATCCTCCCCAAAAAGCCGGATTTAAAAACAGCCCCCGAAGTGGAATTTTCCTACTTCGACCCGTCGCAAAAAGCGTACAAAGTTTTGAAGCCCGCGCCGATTGAAGTAAGCGTAGCGCCCTCAAAAGGCTACGCCAAGGCGAAGCGAGAAAAGGAAAACGATAGCGGCGCAAACCCGCTTGCAAGCGTAGGCGGCAAAAGCTCGCCCTTCTCGGCGCAGTCTATGGCCTCAAAACCCGTCTTTTGGGCGGTTCAGGCGCTTGTTTTAGGGGCGTTTGCGGCGTTTTTCGTCTCAAAATCAAGGCGCAACAAGCTTATGCTCGACCCGAAATACGCGCGCAAATCCGCCGCGCAAAAGGCGCTGAAAAAAGCCATGCGCTCCGCGGAGGCCTCCGCCTCAAAATCGGACGCCGCGGGATTTTTCAAATCCGCCGAGACCGCGCTAAAGGCCGCGCTTTCCGCTTCGGGCGACATTGACTACGCCGCAATCACCCTAAGCGACGCGCAAAAAATCCTCGCTCAAAAGCCGCACTGCGCGGAGCTTGAGCCGCGCGTAAGATATTTCTTCGAGGGCGCGGACGCGGTCGCGTTCGCGGGGCTTAATCCCGGCGCGGGCGAGCTTGGCGGGCTATGCAAGGAGCTTGATTTGATATGCAAAAAAATCTTAAAAGACTGATTTTTGCGTCGGCGTTTTCGGCGCTATCCATGTGCGCTTCGCTTTTTGCGCAAAGCGCGGGCGAATATTTTACGCTCGGCGAAAAGGCCTACGAAAACGGCAATTTCGCTGGCGCGCGCGAAAATTTTTTAAGCGCCGCAAACTTGGG
>JAGBOM010000002.1 GCA_017633865.1 Opitutales bacterium | reverse complement strand
CGTTTTTTTTGAGGGCTTGGAGCTTTTTAAAAATTTCGCGGCGGGAGGAGTCGTCGAGCTTTTTGGAGTCGTCGAGCTTTTCGAGCGATTTTAGCGCGGCCGCGTCTTTATAGAGCGCGTCGCAAACGCACATTGCCGCCGCCGCCACGGGCCCCGCGAAAGAGCCTCTGCCCGCCTCGTCAACCCCGACGACGTACCGCTTGCGCGAAACGTGCGGAGAATCGAACCTCGCAAGATCCGCTATCATCAGGCTTCATTCAGGACTTCAAAGGCGGTTTTAAAGTGCATTTTTATAAATCTTGGCAGGGCGTCTTTGCCGAGCTTTTTTGCGACCTCCACGGCCTGCGCCTTTGTCTCGGCGCCCGCGCCCTTTTTAAGCTCTATGCCGGCCTCGTCGGAGAGCTTTTTCATGGCGAAGATGTAGGTTGCCCTTGCGATAATCGAGGCGGCGGCGACGACGGGGTCGGCTTCCGCCTTGGTCTGCATTTTGAGGTCGAAGTCTTTTAGGCCGTCTTTTTTCAGCTGGTTTTGCACGATGGGCTGTTTTGTGAACTGGTCGAGCATTCCCCATGGAACCTGCCGTTCGGCGAGGGCGTTTTCTATCGCCTTTGCGTGCATCCAGCCGAGCATTTTATTGAGGTTGCCGAATTTCGCGTATAGGGCGTTGTACTTTTGCATATTGGCGTAGCTTACTTTGACGACCACGCCCTTGGTGTCGCGGATTTTTTTCGCCATGGCCAGCGCCGCGCGGTCGGACGACACTTTTTTGGACTCCTTCAGCCCCTGCTCCTGCCAAAGCCTTACGGCGTCGCCGTCGGCGATTACGCACGCCGAAACGAGCGGGCCGAAAAGGTCGCCCTTGCCGCTTTCGTCTATGCCGGCGTGGGCCTCGAACCATTCGGGGTGCACCAAATCCTCGTAGCCGAACGAAAACGTCTGGAGGATTTCCGGCTCGAGCGCGAAAGTGACGAAGTCTTCCGTCCCCTTGCCCTGGACCACGAGCTTGCCGGACTCGTACGCGACCACGTTTACGTCGCGCCCCTTGTAGGCGAGGGCGGCGTAGTTGACCTTGTAGGGAACCCAAAGGTGCTTTTCAAGCCACGCTTCGAGAAGCTTTGTCTGCGCCTTGCTTATCGGGCAGGTGTAAAGCGTTTTTTTCTTCGGGCCGAGCTCGGCGGCGAGGTCTGCGTAGGTTTTCGCTCTTTTTGCCATTTTTAAAATCGTCGTTAAGTTTCCTTAAAAATGAAATTTGTATAAATTCATTATCCCGAAAAAGCGCGGCTATGCAACTTTTTTATTTTCGGGATTCTTTTTTTAAGGGGAAGGCTGTCGGATTTTTTTAGGCGTGGGAAGCGGAGTTTTTGCGGGATTTTTTCTTATAAAGCTTTGGGGGATTTTCAATTCGCCGCGAAGTTGCGGATATGGACTGCCGTGCCTTTGCTGCGCGGGTTTTTTTCCGCGGACATTCTTAAAACAAGAGTGTGCGGCTTGTTCGGCAGCTCTTTTTCGAGCATGAAAAGCCACGGAATGTAGAGGTGGGGGCTCCAGGGAGTGAAGGTGTCGAGCTTCTTAAATTCGCCCCCGTCAATGCTGTATTCCAAAATGCCCGCCTCGGGGCCCGTGGCGCAGAATATGCCTATCGCCTTGCCCTTGAAGTTAAGTTTTAGCTCCGCGCCCGGCTCCTCGGCGGAGAGCATGGGAACGAACACAAAGCCCTTGCGGGTGCCCGCGCGGAGGGTAGGCTGCCAGTTTTCGGAAATCGTCCAGCCGTTTTTGATTTTTGCGGAATTGATGTCTAAAAACCTG
>JAGBOM010000340.1 GCA_017633865.1 Opitutales bacterium | reverse complement strand
CAAAACGACGTGGCCCGTCAGCGACGCCTGCACCGCGATTTGCGCGGTTTCAAGGTCGCGGATTTCGCCGACCATTATTTTGTCGGGGTCTTGGCGCAGGAAGGAGCGCAGCGCGCTTGCGAAGTCGAGCCCCACCGTGTGGTTAATCTGAACCTGCATGATGCCGTCGATTTCGTATTCGACGGGGTCTTCCGCGGTCAGGATTTTGAGGTCGACAGTGTTGACTTCGCGCAAAGCCGAATAAAGCGTGGTTGTTTTGCCCGAGCCCGTCGGCCCCGTTACGATGAATATGCCGTTTGGCAGGTTTACGAGGCGGCGTATGCTAAGCATTACGTCTTCCGACATGCTCAGCTTTTCGAGGTCGAGGTTCACCACCGACTTGTCGAGAATACGAAGCACCACCGACTCGCCGAACTGCGTGGGCAGCGTCGAAACGCGCAAGTCTATCGGCCTGCCCGATATCGACATCTTTATTCTGCCGTCCTGCGGGATTCTGGTCTCGGCGATGTTAAGGTTCGCCAAAACTTTTACGCGCGATATGACGGGCAGCGCCAGGCTTTTGGGCGGCGGAGCCATTTCGTAAAGCGCGCCGTCGATGCGGTAGCGTATCTTGAAGCAGTCTTCGAAAGGCTCGAAGTGGATGTCGGAGGCCTTGTCGCGTATGGCCTGCTGCAAAACGAGGTTTACAAAGCGTATAATAGGCGTTTCGTTTGCGATGTTGGCGATTTCGCTTTCAGACAAGTCGCCGTCGCCGAATTCCACGCCCGAGAGCTCGCCCAAAATGTCGTCTATAGAGGCGTCCTCCTCGCCGTAGGACTGCCTCAGCAAAATCTCGACTCCCTCGGGGTCTGAAACGACGAGGCTCACGTCCTTGTTAAGCGAGAATGTGAGGTCGTCTACAATTGAGCTATTGAAGGGGTCTACGGCGGCGAGGGTTATGGTTGTGTCCGTATATTTTAGCGGCACGACCGCGTAGGTTCTGGCTACGGGCGGGCGGATTTGTTTTAGCACGTCCTGCGAGACGTCCGACGGCAATGTCGGCATATATTCGTAGCTCAGGTTTTGCGCTACAAGCTTCAAAAGCTCCTCCTTGCCCACCAGCCCCGACGCTATTGCAACGTCGGCCAAAGCCGTGCCTGTGGTGAGGTGCGTTTCGTTGAGCTCGTCCAACTGCGCCGCCGAAACCAGATTTGACGACGCCAGAATTTCGTAAATTGTGTTGTTGTGGTCTTCGAACATTTTAAAATCCCTCAAATAAAAGATTAGTCGCTTTCGTTCATTGTGACCTTCAAGACTTCGTCCGGAGTCGTCAAGCCCGACGACACTTTGCGCACGCCGTCCTCTCGCATTGTTCTCATGCCGAGGTCGCGCGCCTTTTGGCGAAGCTCAACGAGGGTTCTGCCTTCGTAAACCATTTGCTGCAGCTCTTCGTTTACAACGAACATTTCAAAGAGCCCCATTCTGCCCTTGTAGCCTATGCCGTTGCACTTCGGGCAGCCCGCGCCGTGCTGGAAGTCCATGCCGGCGGCGTCTATTTCGTTTATGCCCAGAGCCTGCAAAACCTTGGTGTCGGGCATATAGTGCTCTTTGCAGGCTGTGCAGTTTTTGCGCACGAGCCTTTGGGCGAGCACCGCCCTTAACGACGCGCTTACAAGGAAGGGCTTTACGCCTATATCCACAAGTCGGGTTACGGCGCCGGCCGCGTCGTTTGTGTGCAGGGTCGAGAAAACCATGTGGCCTGTAAGCGACGCGTTTATCGCGATGTCGGCGGTCTCAAGGTCGCTGATTTCGCCGACCATTATTATGTTCGGAGCCCGGCGCAGCATCGAGCGCAGAGCCGCCGCGAACGTCATGCCGACCTCCCTTTTCACCTGAACCTGGTTTACGCCCGACATCTGGTATTCGACCGGGTCTTCAACCGTTATTATTTTAGTGTCGGGGTGGTTCAGATAGTTTATGGCCGAATAAAGGGTTGTCGACTTGCCCGAGCCCGTCGGCCCCGTCACGAGGAATATGCCGTCGGGCATGCTAACGATTCTTTCAAACACCGCCTGGTCGTCAGAGAAGAACCCGAGTTCGGGAAGGCCGAGGCGCAGCCCCTCCTTGTCGAGAATACGCATTACAATGGACTCCCCGTAAACGGTGGGCAGGCTCGAAACGCGCAGGTCGATGTCCTTCTTCTCGTAGGCGATTTGGATTCTGCCGTCCTGCGGTATGCGCTTTTCGGCGATCGAGATGTTCGCCATAAGCTTGAGCCTTGAAATGATTGAGGGCTGGAGGCGCTTCGGCGGGTTTTCGACCTCGATTAAAACGCCGTCTATGCGGTAGCGCACGCGGAAGCGTTTTTCAAGCGGCTCGAGGTGTATGTCGGAAGCCCTGCGGCGCACGGCCTCGGTTATGAGCTTGTGCACATACCTGATTATCGGAGCCTCCTCCGCGCTTATGCCCTCCTCGTTGCCGGTTGCGAGCCCCGAAAGCTTTACGCCCGAGCCGGGCGCGTCGGCGTCGAGGCCGTCGAACATTCCGCCGTAGGATGAAACGCCGTAGTGCTCGTCTATCGCCTTTTTGATTGCCGCGGGGGTCGCGAGGCGGGTGTCTACGGGAAGGCCCGCCAAGTGGCCGATGTCGTCTGCGGCGTTCAAGTCCAGAGGGTCGCTTATCGCGACAATCAGCTGGCCATCTACAACGGCTATTGGCATAACGCCGTACTTCTCGGCCTCCTCCTTGGGGATCATCTTTTTGATGTCGTCGTCTATGCGGAGGTCGGAGAGGTCTATTACGGGCATAGAGAACTCTTCGCTAAGAGCCTTTATAATATCCTCGTAGGTGGTGTACTTGCGCTCAACGAGCAAGTCTATCGTTTTTGTGTCGAGCTCTTCGGGCGGGGTCTGCGCCGACTGCAATTCGGCCTTCGCCGACTGCAGCGCGCCCGCCGAAACCAATTTTTTATCTTGGATTAGCTGGATAATAAAATCGTCTGCGGATGTCATGTATGGATAGATAAAATAGAAAAGGTTTAAAACATCATTAACTATCTATTGATTCCGAGCAAAAATTCAACATTTGTTTTCAATTTTTTTAGCCTTTGTATTAAAAGCTCCATTGAATCCACTATCGGGACGCCCTTCATAGACCTGCGCAGCATGTAGATTTTCGCCATTTCGTCGGGGTGGTACAAAAGCTCCTCCTTGCGGGTTCCGCTCTTTTCGATGTTTATGGCGGGGAAAATCCGCTTTTCGGCGAGGGCGCGGTCGAGGTGCAGCTCGAGGTTGCCCGTGCCCTTGAACTCCTCGAATATGACTTCGTCCATCTTCGAGCCCGTTTCGATTAGCGCGGTTGCGATTATTGTAAGCGAGCCGCCGCCCTCGATGTTTCTTGCCGAACCGAAAAAGCGCTTAGGCTTTTGAAGGGCGTTCGCCTCGACGCCGCCCGACATCGTCCTGCCGCCGTTCGGCATCAGGGCGTTGTAGGCTCTGGCAAGGCGGGTGATGGAGTCCAAAAGAATGACCACGTCTTTGCCCGCCTCAACCATTCTGCGCGCCTTTGAAATCACCATTTCGGCGGCGTGCACATGGCTGAAGGCGTCCTCGTCGAAAGTTGAGGCCACAACCTCGGCGTCGACGCTGCGCTTAAAGTCGGTAACCTCCTCGGGCCTTTCGTCGACAAGAAGCACCATCAAGTGGGCGTCGGGGGCGTTTTTGCGGATTGATTTTGCCATGCCCTGCATTAAAACGGTCTTGCCCGTGCGCGGGGGCGCGACTATCAGCGCGCGCTGGCCGAAGCCTATGGGAGCGAGCAAATCGACAACGCGCATCGAAAGATTGTCCCAGCTCGCGGAGGCGTCCGTCTCCAAAATTATGCGGCGGGTCGGGTAGTACGGGGTAAGCTCGTTAAACGGGGTAAGCGCCATAGCCTTTTCCGCCTCCATGCCCATTACCGACAGCACTTTGACCGCCAGAGGGCAGTCCGCCTTCCAGCCCTCAAGCGGCGCAAGCGCGAGAGCCTCCACCTCGCAGCCCCTCAAAAGCCCGTTTTTGTCTATCAGCCTTTGCGGAACGTAAACGCTGAATTTTTTAAGGCGGTAGCCGTCGCTTGAAAAGCACAAAGCCCCGCCTTTGCCGCCGCCGAAGACGTCCAAAATTCCCTTGACTCTCAAAGCCGCGCCCGAGCCTGCCGCGTGCTTCAAGTATGATTTAAACATCGCCTCAAGACCCCCGAAGGCGTCGCGCGGAACGGATTTTTCGTCAAGATATTCGCCGAATTCGCGCTTGCCCAAGCCCCAGACCTCGGAATAGTCGAGCGTCTGAGAGCCCTCCGAAATTTTTTCGGCAAGAGCCGCAAGCCCCTCGTCGCTTTTAAGCTCCGGCAAATCGAGGTAAAATTCCGGGTTGAACTGCTCCTCCGCGCGCCTGT
>JAGBOM010000339.1 GCA_017633865.1 Opitutales bacterium | reverse complement strand
GCTGGGCGCCCTCGAAAAGCTCGAAGCCGAAATTGTAAGAAACTATTTCCGCGTCGGGCAAGGAAAGGGCTTTTTTCACGCCTTCTAAAATAGAGCCGTGCCAGGGATCCAAATCCGCCCTAAGCAAAACCGCGAGGCTTGAAACGTCGCCGAAGCCGCCCGTCTGCGCGGAAAGCGCGGGGTTGCAAGAGGCGTAAGCGAGCCTGTGCAGGATTTCCGCCGCGCGCCTGTCGTTGCGGATTCTGTGAGGGCCGAACACCCGCGAAATTTTAAACTTAAGCCAAAGCAAAAACGCCGCCCTGGCCAGCACTCCGTAAAACAGGCTGGACAATATAAAGAACACGGCCCACGCCTCGTATTTCGGGGTGTTTTCGCCGATTTTTGAAGCCTCCCCGCCGTCCGCAGCGTTTGCCGCTTCCGAAGAATCATTTGAGTTTTGCGAAGAAACGCCCGCGTTGTCGGAAACGTCCGCCGCGGGGGAATCCACAATAATTCTCGAATCCTCCACCTGCTCAAGCGACGGGTATCCGCAGCCCTCCCCCGCGAAAATCGACCACGGCAGCGCGACCGTTTTCGCGAAATTGTGCACTCTCGCGGGAGTTATGAAGTTCGGCAAAGTCGTGCGCCAGCCGTAGCGGTATTCGTTAAAGGCGGGGCGGAAAAGCTGCGTAAAAAATATCCCGCAGACTATGCCGAAGCCCAGGCACTGCGCGGCGAACGCGCCCTTCAGCAAAAACCAGCTTCGGTTCGACGAGTAAAGCCCCATCAACCCCCCCCTCGCCCCGAAGAAGGCGTCCAAAATTTTCGACGCCAAAAAATCCGCGAAATACGCGAGCCTCGGCGCGAAAAACACCGCAGAAAGAACCAAAATAAACTGCGCCAAAACGCACGAGAAGAAGAAGTAGCTTACGTTGATTTCCCCGTCGCTTCCGGCCTCCACAAAAAAGGCGTTCGCAAGCGGAACCCCTATCAAAAACATTCCGAGCAAAAATAGAATAGCCGAAAGAGCCTTGAAAATTCCCTCCGCCGCGCGCCCCTTTGACACGCCCGTTTTAAGGGCCCGCATTTCGGATATCCAATGCCTTAAAAGCGAGATTTCGTCCTTCTTGTCGCGCTCGGAGGCCGACTCAAATATTTTAAAGTCGCGCGCGGCTTTGGCCTCGGGGCTTAAAAGCTCGTCGGACTTTATGAAAAGTTCCAAGTCTATAATGTCTTCGCTGTTTAAACGTTTCATACTCGGCGGAAATTTTTTTAATTTTCTGTTTTTTTGCAAGCCCGATTTTTCGGCTATTTTAAAGACGTCTTTACTCCGAGCGAGACCACGCGCTCTACCGACGCGTAAAAATCGTCCTCGCCCGAGAGTATGTCGATTTCAAGCCTTGTATAGTATAGCGGCAAAATGTTTTGGTAGTTTAAGTCGATGCGCACGGCGTCCTTTTCGGTAGTCATGACAAGCTCCGCCCCCGCGGATTTTGCCGCCGCGAAAAATTCGTCGAGCTCCGCCTTCGAGAAGCGGTGGTGGTCCAAAAAGTGCTTAAAGTGCATGATTTGCGCGTTGCGCGACTTCAAAAACTTTAAAAAGCTTTCGGGGGCGGCTATCGCGCAAAAATAGGCGACCTTCTTGCCGTCCAAAAACTCCACCGGCAGCTGCTCGGCGCTGTGGAACTCCACGAGGTGCTTTGAGACGTGCGCGCATTCGATAAACTCGGCGCTCGGGTTGTAGCTTCGAATAAAGTCCTCAAGCCCGGCGTCGCGATGGCCGTCAGACTTCGTAAGGAACACGTATGAGGCGCGCTTCAGGTGCTTTACCGGCTCGCGCAAAATCCCGCGCGGCAAAAGGGATTTGTTGCCGAAGGGGTTTGTCTTGTCGACAAGCAGAACCTGCATTTGCCCGCGCAGGGGCAGATACTGGAAGCCGTCGTCGAGAATGATGGTGTCGACGCCGAATTTTTCTATCGCGTAGTTGCCCGCCTTCACCCTGTTTTTATCGACCACTACGACGACCCCCGGCAGGTTTCTGGCAAGCATAAAGGGCTCGTCGCCCGCCTGCTCGGAGTCCAGCAAAACGTTCTTGCCGTCGGAAACCACCTTGGGCTCGGGCTCCGCGCCGTGGGTGAGCCACCTCGCGAATTTTTTGAGCGCCCCCTCCGACTTGCTCTTGTAGCCCCTGCTTAAAATCGCGACCTTCCTGCCGCGCCTTGTAAGCTCGCGCGCAAATTTTTCGACGACGGGCGTTTTGCCCGTGCCGCCCACGGTAAGGTTGCCCACGACAATTACAAGGCAGCCCAAAGGAGTGTCGTGAAACACCCTGTTTTTATAGAGCTTGTAGCGCAGCTGGACTACCGCGTTGAACAAATACGAAAGCCCTTTTAGCGCGAAAGCGAACGCTTTTGCGGGGGGGTCGCTTCGCTTGTCGTAGATGACGTCGGCGGTGAAAGTCTCCGCCTTGCGGGCGAAGCGTTTTAGCCTGTCTAAAAATTTTTCGTCTCTCATTTTTGGGGTATGTTAATCGGGAGCCGCGCCGAAATAGGAAAGCAGGATTGTCTCGACCCAAAGGCGGTACTTGCCCTCGTCCGTCCAAACGCCGAGTTCGGCGGCGTCCTTTTCCGCGTTCAATATTCCCGAATCTACGTTAAAGATAAACGTCCTGTCAAGATACTCCTGAACCCTCTCAAGCGTAAGATTCTCCAAAGACGCCGCGGGGCGGCCGGAGTCGGCGAGGCGTTTTTGGTGTATTTTAAGAAGCTTGAAAAATCCCGACACAAAAGGATAGCGGCGCATAAGAACGTCGCTTGCGTGCTTGAAGCCCCTTGCGAGCGCCATGTTTGAAGAAACTATGTAGCGCGCGCCCGAACCGGGGTTCGGGCATATTTTGGAGCAGAACATATATGTGGCATAAACGCCGCCGCCGTAATTTTCAAAAATCACGCGCGCTATTACGCTTCCGCCCTCGTTTGAAAAAACCGTAAGCATGTCGCACTCCGAGCCGTCGGAATTGAAGTTTCTTGCGGAAAACAGCTTTTTAAAGCCCGAAGCGCGGATTTTTTCAGCCAAATCGGAATAGGGCTTCCCCGAGAGCCACGAGCTTTCGGTCGGGAAATACGGCGAGAGGTTGTTTGGAATAAGCGACGATATTACGAATATGTTTACGCGCATCAAAACGGTTTCGACAAGCGCGACCACCGCAAACGAGCTCAAAAAAACCGCAAGGCCGCCCTT